>JBAYRB010000392.1:0-3694 GCA_041676905.1 Spirosomataceae bacterium | reverse complement strand
GCCCGATAGTGCCCTAGCTTGTCTTGTGAAAGCAGTAAAAGAGTATGGTTTTAATAATAAGGAATGGATGAATTCTGACCCGAATATGGCTGTCGTCCGTAAAAGTAAGGGTTATTCGGATCTAATGCGTTTTATAGAAGAAAGACGAAAGGCACTTTCAGACCCCGATCAGGCTGCAGTGATCACCAGCGACATAGCGCTTTTTTGGAAGGTTTACGACCAGTTTCAAAAAGACACTTCTAACGCCCATAGACTATTCCTTACCGAATATTTTGAAAAAGGGACAGCTGATCTACAGGAATATTACCGAGTAAAAACACCTAATATCGGTGGGCTTTCGGGTTTTGTCCGAAACCTAAAAAAAATGCCGGAGTATTACGCAAGCATTCGTCTGAATACCGAACGCGTAGGACAACTGGAAGATACTATTCGGGTAATATTCCGAAACTTGAAGAACTGGTACGAACCCGCTACCTTTCCTAATGTAGCTTTTGTGATCGGGGGATGGAGCTCTGGCGGCACCGTCACCGATTATGGCTCCATCATGGGGGTTGATATGCAGGCAGCCCATGAACTCACACCCACTCACGAATTAAATTTATGGCAACTACGAAATATGCTCTCTTTCGACAATCTTAAACACGTCGTCGCCCATGAGCTTATCCATGTACAGCAAAATAACATGGCCGACGATACCACCCTGTTGAGCCATGCAATCAAAGAAGGGATGGCAGATTTTATCGGTGAATTAATCAGCGGTAAAACCGCGAATCAACGGCTTCACGTTTGGGCGATGGGTAAGGAGCAACAGGTCTGGGAAGAATTTAAAAAAGAAATGTTTTTGGATCGCTATTATAACTGGATTGCCAACAGTAACCAAGAGACCGTCGATCGCCCATCTGACCTGGGCTACTGGGTAGGCTATCAAATTTGTAAAGCCTTTTTCGACCAAGCGACCGACAAGAAAAAAGCCGTATACGATATGCTGAATATTAGAAATTACCAAGCATTTCTAACAGAAAGCAAGGTCGATGAAATTCTTTCTCAAAGGCGTAAAGAGTAACCTAATGCCGTTCTCTTACCTACTTAAAATACCATTAAATTGGAGTAATAGCCAGATATTTAATGCTACGCTAATTAAATACGTTGAAAGAATCGAAGATTAAGTCGATTTTCACAGACGAATATAAGTTGGCATCGCCCTTTCTATCGGCCTCCGGTTACCTCGATGAAGGTCCCGGTAGAATAGGAAGATGCCTCCGTCGCCAGCCAAAGGATAGCTTCAGCTACCTCTGACGCTTTACCGCCCCGCCGTAGGGGAATGGCATTTCGCAACCGCTCAATCCTTCCCGGTTCTCCTCCCAAAGCGTGGATGTCGGTATCGATAAAACCTGGCCTTACGCCATTAACCCTAATGCCTTCTCCGGCTAGCTCCATGGCTAGTCCAAGGGTAAGCGAGTCGACCGCTCCCTTGGAAGCCGCGTAGTCAACATACTCGAATGGCGAGCCAGTACGAGCCGCTATAGAAGAAACATTGACGATCGTACCGCCATTACCCCCATGTTTGAAGGCCATTCGTTTGATCGCTTCACGACAACAAATGAATAAGCCAAATGTATTCAGTTCGAATACCCTTTGTAAACGAGACCAGCTTATATCCTCCACCAACGACTGTTGTTCTAAGGTGCCCGCATTGTTAACCAAACAGGTTAGATTTCCCAGTTTTTGATCTACTTCGGCAAATAGTCTTACAATTTCAGCTTCACGAGAAACGTCCGCTCGAAAGATCTCAGCCTTCCCACCTCCCACACGTATCTTTTCGGCTAGCTGTTCCGCCGCTTCCTCGCTTTTTACATAATTGATCGCTATGCTGAATCCCTGTTCAGCCGCCAATAATGCGGTAGCAGCCCCTATCCCGCGACTAGCCCCCGTTATTAACATTGTTTTCATTTTGAAAAAAGCAAGGTTGACGGTTCAATTTGTTTAAGAATATATAATTATGCGGTTTCCATCACATTGACTTTTTTACTTTGTCCCCGTAAAAAAAAGCCCGGAAACTGCCTACTCGTTACCTCACATGCTAATTTATAAATTTCTGCTTGGCAAACTATTTCAGCGGGATGTCGGGCTAAAAGCTACGCCTCGGATTTTTTCTTAAAACCCGCTGAAGGTTTCTAATAAAGGAAAATGGCAGCCCGAGTGCGTCAGGGTAGGAAACGATTTTTTGTCTTTCCCGCAAACGTTACGCCGACACTCGATTTAATATTTAGATTTCAAAAAACGAACCGTTCGCACATCCCCGTGATAGTTTGTTCTTAAAACATACATCCCTTCTGGTAGTCCCTGAACCTTTACCGATAGCCGATTTAACCCTTTTTCTACAGGGGTTTTACGTTCAATAATTGGGCGTCCTAATGCATCTGTTATTTGGTACTCAACCACTCCTTGGGCTGGAATATCCAAGTTGAAAAAGACGTTTTGTATAGCAGGATTAGGATACACTAACAGGTCTTGTCGTTTGGTATTCGCTTCCACAGCCACCATGTTACTCAGGGAATAGGTACCATCCAAGTCTACCAACTTTAAACGATAATAGTTTACACCCACGAGCGGTTGTGGGTCAATCCAGGTGTAAGTCTTAATATTCTCCGACCTGAGCTGTATTTGGGTTAGGGTTTCAAAAACGTTTTTTGAATTTAGCCGTTGTACTTCAACATGACTACCATTGGAAAAATCTGAAATGGTCCAATCTAGAGTAACGACATCCTCGATCGAACGCCCTTTGAAAGTGGCCAGGTTGATGGGCAATGTAATTTCCTCCGGAGTGAAAGTCCAGCGGGCGTGCTCCCTGTTTTCCAACCAGCTCCGATAAAGGCCATTATTGGCAAAGGTTTCAATATCCACCGGATTGTTTTCATTAGCATTAACATCTCGGATCTGGATACCAAAATTCCTTTTTCGGTTAATTACCATATACACATCGTCATCGACTTCCGTGATTCGCCACTGTTGTCGCCAATCACCGGGTACACTCGGCTCGAGGGTAGTTTGTGAGGAGTTGTCTACAGCGCTGAGATACAAATTTCTTCCCACGAGTTTCAAGCGATAAAAACCATTTTCGAGTGGCTCTATCGCCCATTTGAAATCCGGATGATCCTGAAAGGTTCGCTGCACTATGTCATTTCCCGATTCGAGTGCAGAAAGCGTTTTTTCACTTACGAAATTATCCACCCTATAATAGAAGTTAGTGGGCAGCCCGAGCAGTTCCTTATCAAGCCAGTCGAACCTTTTTTCGACATATTGATAGAGGAAATTAATATGTTCATCGTAGGATTCATGTAAAAACACCTCGTTGTGTATTTGTTCTTCCAGCACCGGCCAAGTGACATAATTCAAATGAACCGAACCTGAATTTATAAGGGTATTAGCCAGCTCATTCACTTTATTGAGGACAAATTCTTTCAATCCGGCTTCACGCAAAGACAACCATCGCGACTTAAGCTCTTTCATGAAAAAATCATCATTTCTGAACCAATACATCCAATCCTGGTAACCATAAAAATGTCCGACATCGGCCATTAACCGATAAGGTGCTTTTTTTATACGAATATCATTGTTGAAGGCGATGTCAAAATCCCAAAGTGGACCGAAATAGAACTTCTCGTCGGTTTTCCTTTTATGCAGGTATACCGTC
>JBAYRB010000391.1:0-3705 GCA_041676905.1 Spirosomataceae bacterium | reverse complement strand
GATAAAATCGTTAATGGATTATTAGATGCCTATCGATCAAATAAAAATCCTACAATTAAAGATGAGATCGTCACCACCTTAGCTCGCCTCTACCAAAAAGAAGCGCCCTACGATGGGTCTTGGTGGTGGGGCACCCGTCCTGACACGCATGGCCCATATTATAAAGCAATTACCTGGGAGTCATCATCCAAAATTTACAACTTCCTAGTGGGGTTGCAGTCAACCTCCGCTAAAGATCCTGATTATTTCAGGGATTTGAACGACAAGTACCGCCTCAATATCAAATCGTTTGGATCGAATGAAGCAGTGGCAGTACGTGAGGAATTAAGCGTTGATTTGGAAACGATTAAAAACAAGAAAGGCCAGGTAGGGGAATCGTCGATCGAAGATGTCATGTTGGCCATTGCTGAACTTCCCGGTGACCCTAAACTGGGTAGAAAGTTATTTACGCAACAGGGATGTAATGCATGTCATAGTTTACGTGTGGATGAGCCTATGAAAGGTCCGTTTATGGGTCAAATTGGGGCTATTATGAACCGGGAGCAAATTGCTGAATCCATACTTAAACCCGACGCATCTATATCCCAGGGTTTTGCATCTGTATTAGTGACAGCCAGAGAAGACAAGACTTACATGGGTTTTATCACTGAAGAATCGGCCGATCGTTTGGTATTACGGGATATAACCGGTCAAGTACATGTAATTCTCACTTCCACCGTATTAACAAGGCAGGAATTGGAGCATTCAATGATGCCGGCCGGTTTGGCGAACGCCCTTTCCTATGAGGAGTTTGCTTCCTTAGTAACCTTTCTTGCCGAACAGAAATAGGGGACTTTAGAAAAAGAAGGTTCCGATAATAAGGCTGATGGTCATTTCACCTCGGGTACGCAGGTATTCTTTAATGGAAGCTGCGGCGGCGTAAAACTGCTTTTTGACAACCGACTTAGATATATTTAGTTTTTCAGCTATTTCGTCGAGGGATAAACCATCGCGAGTACGAAGTTCAAATATATAGCGGCGTTTTTCCGTAAGTTGCTCGATTGCTTTACCCGCGACCGAATGATAATCTTCATAACAGAGGTCATCGTCTAAGCGTTGACCACTGTCCTCCGAATCGGGAGCAACCAATTTCAATACTTTTTTCTCCACCTTCAACCTCCGCAGTCGGTCGAGCAGAAGATTTTTGGCGATGGTGAACAAATATGCTTTAAATGAGTCGACCTGAATCAAATATTCTTTCCTTTCCCAGATTTTCAAGAAAACATCCTGAATGATTTCTTGGTTATCTTCTGCGTGAGGATTAAATAAATGAAGGTAGCGTGTCAACCCTGCCAGGTGAGTTGTATACAAAACTGAAAATGCATCCCGGTCACCCCAGGAACTTTTCCTGAGCAACTCTTTTTCTGATACTTCCATACCGGCAAGTGATTAGTTTCAACCCCGGATTCTGTACTTTTCCGCAAAAGGATCTAAACCCAAATGTAATAAATAAATAATCGTAAAGTACAATACAATCCTTGGGAATTATCCTTGCAAGTTCGTAATCCTACTCAATCTTTTTTGGGAAGTTAAAAAAATCCCCTGTTCTACTAGAAAGGGGACGAAGAAAAAATTTCGGATCTGTTTGGTCTCATCGGGCGGTGGCCATTACCATTTTGATATTCTCTTTGGCACCAATTTCCAAAACGTCTACCAAATCTTGAACGGCTAAGCTTTTGTCGATTCTTAAGACAATCGCTTTTTCGTCAACCCCGACAAACTGTTCGTGCAGGGTTGTCTGTAAGAGGTCAAACGGAATTTCTTGTTTGTCCAGATAATATCGTCTTTCAGCATCCACGGATAGGGTCAACTGTTTGGTGGTACTTCTTTGAGGTGACGAAGCTTCCGGTAGGGCTAAGTTGATGACATTTGGATTGGCCATCGTCGAAATAATGAGGAAGAACAACATCAAGAAAAACATGATGTCATTAAGCGAATGGGTGAAAACCTCCGGGGCAAACCGTGCTTTTCTGCGTATCTTCATTTTAGATTCAGTTCTCTTGGAATTAATTAAACCATCCCTCCACGAAAATTACTTACCAATCGGCTTCTGTAGTACATCCAGGAAGTCAGATGCTGCCATCTGCAATTGAAGAGCGAATCGGTCGATCTTCATGTTCAAGATATGGTAACCCGCATAAGCAATCAAACCAATGATCAAACCGGTTCCTGAAGTGATCATTTTTTCATACATCCCCCCAGAAATGGTACTGATATTAAAATCATTGGAAAGTGAAATATCATAGAAAATCCGGATAATCCCAGCAATCGTACCTACGAAACCGAGCATAGGTGCGATACCCGCAATAACCCCCAAATAGGAAAGATTGCCTTCCATACGTTGGAGTTCGATTTGACTGGCGTTTTCGATGGTGGTTTCGATATCTTTGATGGGATAACCGATCCGACTAACAGCCCGTTCGAAAATGCGTCCAACCGCATTACGCTGATTTCTGCAAAGAGATTCAGCCGATTTTAAATTGCCCTCTTGTACGAAATCTCGAATATTATCTATAAAATTCTGCTCAACCTTCCCACTAGCTTTAATGCCCAGGTATCGTTCAATAATAATGAACAGGGTAGCTAATAATAGTAAACCCAAAGGGAGCATCACCCACCCCCCTTTACTTAATAAACCAAATAAAGTTAAACCCTGATCTGATGTAGCGATAGCAGTCGTATCGGAGAGCGCCTGAAGAATGATCATTCTAAATAATTACTAAAAATTAGTGGTCGGTAATATACGGTTATTTATAATGGGATGCTTATGACAAAAAACGGGAACCCGTCCTGATTATTGTTTGCGCCCCAAAGTTAAAAAAATTAATATTGTCTTGACTTCTACTCGATTTATCTTCATAAATAAATTATTAGCCCTATTTTAGAATATTATTTTCAACAAACTGCTAAACCTTATGGATTTTAACCGCATTGAGAAACTTGCCACCGCCCAAAGTAGTCCGAGTATAACCGTAGCGCTCAACACCCACCGGACACACCCTGATAATGCTAAGGACTCCATCGTACTAAAAAACTTAATCGCAGAAGCCGAACAGCGTTTGCAAGACGAATACGACGAGCATATTGCTGCTCCCCTTATTGAAAAACTACGTACTATCGCCTCGTCGGTCGATCCCAACTACCATCTCGACAGTCTTCATCTATTTGTTTCTGCCGAACACTCGGAAGTTTTAAAATTAGCGCATTCCGTCGAAATGGATGGCGTTTATATTGATGACCGCTTTCGGATCCGACCGTTGATTAAATCACTAAACCGAAGTGAATCGTACCTCATCCTTTTCTTAACACAAAAGGGAGTACAACTCTACAGAGCTCAAAACGATGCTATAGAAGAGGAAATCGAAAACGAAGACTTCCCTATGGGCGAAAACCCCATGGTCGTGCCGGCCGAAAATGTCAGTCATTCTCGATCTGTTGATAATAAGCTCAAAGAATATTTCAATCTCGTCGATAAAGCCGTCGTTCGAGAATACCATCGTTCAACCCTTTCCGTAGTGGTGATCACTACCGAAGAAAACTTTCGAGTGCTAAGGGAAGTCGCCGATCAACCCGAAATTTATGTAGGTTACACATCGATTGATTTTAACCGAAAAGAACAGCATCAACTTGCAAAACAGGCTTGGGAAGTCATTAAAGATAACATCG
>JBAYRB010000390.1:0-3705 GCA_041676905.1 Spirosomataceae bacterium | reverse complement strand
CTGGAATCGACTACGCTATCTCTTTGACCTCAAAGCCTATATGGATCGCTATGGTCATTCGACCGACTGGGATCTTGTCTACAAATTGGCACATGAGAAAAGTGTGAAAGCATTGGTGAATAAGGGTTTAGGTATACTTCGTGGTGCAGGATACAAGTGGTCACAGGATTTCCCACCGGTGCGGGCTAATAACATAGACCGATTACGTACGGTATGGATACAATTAGAACCTCAAAATGAGAATGGCTCTTGGCATTATTTCAGAAATGCTTGGCAAAGTCACGATCTCAGGGGTAAATCAGAGCTGATCGTCGAACATTTGAAATATTTTTCCCAATTCGGCCTTCATCGCTATAAATTACGCTGGTATCGACAGCGGAAAACGGTTTAGTTATTTAAAAAGTCAAATACCTCTTGCAGATTTCCAACTGGGATAATTTCGATTCGATTCGACTTTTTGAATTCCCCCTCATTCCGATTGTATTTTGAAACACACATTCGTTTGAATCCTAACTTTTCAGCTTCATTGATCCGGGCTTCAATTCTACTAACTGCGCGAATTTCTCCACCCAGTCCTACTTCACCGGCAAAACATAGTTTATCGGAGATGGGCAAATCTTCGTAAGATGAAAATAGGGACACAGCTACTGCTAAATCGATGGCCGGATCTTCGACGCGCATCCCTCCTGCAACGTTTAGGAAAACATCCTGAACGGCAAATTTGAAACCACCTCTTTTTTCCAGCACGGCCAATAGCATTTGTAGACGTCGGTTGTCATAACCATTACTGGTGCGTTGGGGGGTGCCGTAGGTTGCCACACTCACCAACGACTGAATTTCTATTTTCAGGGGTCGGTTCCCCTCCATCATGGATCCGATGACCACCCCGCTAATGGGTGCGTCGCGTTGAGAAATCAGAAGTTCGGAGGGATTACTGACCTGTCGCAGCCCCCAGGATCGCATTTCATAAATACCCAACTCGGAGGTATTTCCAAACCTATTTTTGCTGGTTCGAAGAATACGATATGTGGTATGCTGATCCCCCTCGAATTGAATGACCGTGTCTACCATATGTTCCAAGGTTTTAGGCCCCGCGATTGATCCGTCTTTGGTAATGTGTCCAATTAAAAAAATCGGAATACCTGTCTCCTTTGCGTATTTCATCATTTCAGACGCCGTCTGCCTCACTTGGCCAATACTACCTGGTGACGAATCCAACAGCGGAGATCGTAACGTTTGGATCGAATCGATGATGATCAAATGAGGTTGCAAATCCTCGGAATGTCTAAATATTTGTTCCGTCGACGTTTCGGCCAAAACAAATACATTCTCGCCGTTATCCTTCATTCGCTCTGCCCGGAGTTTAATCTGGCTTTCCGATTCTTCCCCTGAAACGTATAAGACACGGTGATGCCGCAAAGACATTGCAATTTGCAACATGAGTGTCGACTTACCGATCCCGGGTTCACCGCCTATCAACACTAGCGAACCTGGAACTATTCCCCCCCCTAACACCCTATCCAGTTCGGCATCCCCAGAAACCAGTCGAGGTTCCTTTTCGGAGGTAATAGATGGAATGGCTTTAGGCTTCCCAGCGATATTAACCGCCTTCCAGACATAGCTAGATTTATTCCCCCCGGTTTCGGTAATTTCTTCCACCAACGAGTTCCAAGCTAAACACGAAGGACATTTACCGAGCCATTTCGTAGAGGTATGGCCACATTCCTGACACACAAAAACCGTTTTAATCTTCGACATCTGGGGTTATTACAAATTTATATAAGGGCACAATATAATGCCGGAATTGCAGTTAATTAGCTACTATGGCAATAATTTCGAACCGTTAACTGGATTTTGTTCCAAATTAGCAGAAATTACAAAGGCACCCATGTTTGAAAGTAGGTTTACACCGTTATTCATCCGATCCAACGAAACTTTAGAAATATTAGCATGAAAAAGATCATCAATCACTTCGCTTTGTTTTTATGTTTATTGGCTTCTACATTGACCTACGGCCAATCTAAAAAATTTGCTATGGGTATTAAAGGCGGCGTAAACCTGTCCCAATTAACAATGGGCGATTTTCTAACGACGCGATACGATGCAAATGGAAACCCCTATTTGAACTATAACGGTCAAGAAGTTAGAGATAACCTGCAACAAAGCTTTGATAGTAAGACCGGTTGGTCGGGTGGGGTGTACATGCGCTTTGGGTCCGGATTCTTTGTGCAACCCGAATTCTTGATTTCGACCAAGGGGGGCCATTTCGACATACAGCAGAACGACGGTGACGTGCCAAAAATAAAACAAATTGAATACAAATATAGTAGCATCGACGTCCCTCTTCTCTTTGGATTGAAAGGTGGGCCGTTCCGCGTGAACGGTGGCCCCGTAGCCTCTTTCCGAATCGGTGACAACCAGAATATAAAAGAGGCCATTAAATATTACACAACAACACCATCCCCTTTATCTGAGGCCATTTTCGGATATCAGCTGGGCGCTGGTCTCGATATATTTGGCTTGAGTATCGACGTAAGAAGAGAAGGAAGTTTCTCTAATTTGAATTCTTTCCAAGTCAATACCGGTGAAGGAACGACCACCGTTAAACAAAAGTTAAAATCCTGGCAAGTAACCCTGGGGATACGACTGATTTGATCCCAAGGAGGAAGATTAACCCGAAACGACGGAAATTGACTTTCTAGTCATGAATTCTTATTTTGGAGAAAAGCTTGGAAATGAAAGCGATTCTCCACGAGGAAAAGGTAGTAATGGTTGAATGCCCACGCGATGCATGGCAAGGCTTTCCATCTTTCATACCCACGAAAACTAAAATCGCCTACTTACAAACCTTAATTGATGCGGGGTTTGAAATCATTGATATGGGGAGTTTCGTCTCCCCGAAGATGGTCCCTCAAGTAAAAGACACCCATGAAGTTTTAATAGGCTTATCCCTTGAGGGGAGCCCTACCAAATTATTGGTGATTGTCGCGAATGTAAGAGGGGCGGAACAGGCCGTGCTCGAAGAAAAGATTTCTTACCTGGGCTACCCTTTTTCCATCTCAGAAACCTTTCAATTTCGCAACGCGAACTGTACCCTGGAAGATTCATTTAACCGGGTTTATTCTATTCAAGAACTTTGTCTTAAGTCGAATAAGAAATTAGTAATCTATATTTCTATGGCGTTCGGCAATCCTTACGGCGACCCCTGGTCAACGGAGATTGTCGAACAATGGATCCATCGCTTAACCGATTTGGGTATTGATACCTTTTCTTTAGCAGATACCGTCGGTGTAGCCGATCCGTCCACCATAGGGCTTTTGTTTCGTCAGCTTACCAAGGTTTTTCCGAATCTAACCCTGGGCGTACACTTACATTCTCGTCCCGATCGTTGGCGCCCCAAAGTTCAAGCAGCCTTTGACCAAGGTTGCCGACGATTTGACGCTACACTTTCGGGATTTGGCGGTTGCCCTTTTGCTCAAGATGATTTGGTGGGGAATTTGGATACAATGAGCTTGATGCAATTCTTAGAAGAGCGGGGCTTAGCTCCCCCTTTAAAAAAGGTGCCTCTCGAACGAGCGGTTCAGCTGTTCCACGATAAAATTATCCCTTATCATTCTCCTAATCTTTAACGCTATGTCCTATGATATCCAGCCCGTTTTTTTGGACAGATCAACTTAAAGCTTTCCCTGAGGTAAGCTTTAAATT
>JBAYRB010000389.1:0-3723 GCA_041676905.1 Spirosomataceae bacterium | reverse complement strand
CTGCCAACCCTTTTCGGATTGCTGTATTAAATTTTTCAAGTGGGGGACCGCCTCCTTTCCGAACGAATCGAAAATTCGATCGGCTAACCGCATGCGAATATTGAGTTGTGAGTAATTGAGATGACTTAGCAACTCCTCAAGGGTAGCCTTGGACCAATCCTTTTGAGCTAATGACGGGACGGGTCCCCCTTTATAGGTGATCCTCCAAATTCGTCCACTGGTTCGATCCCTGCCGGGGTGTTTCAAATCCACTTCGTAGTGCCCAATAATACGGTTATAAAAATCAGCTACGTAGAGGGCACCATCCGGACCGATCTTGATATCTACCGGTCTGAACCAGGGGTCGGCACTCAATAAGAAATCTTCTTCGAATTTTAGTACCGGTGTGGAGCCAATAAAAGAAACTGAGTTTCGACTGATTCGACTCGTTACTACATCCCCGATAAAAAAGTTATTTCGATATTCTTCCGGAAAATGCTCCCCTGTATAGTAAGCTAGGCCTGACAAGGCTGTGGATCCCAGTTCATATCCCATCATCTCAGGTGCGAAGCCAATTCCTGTTGGTTTCTTACCAAAATGGGGATAATCCGCTTCCGTGATCAACTGGTAAAGTGGCTTCGAATGACAGTCGACGGAATATAAATAACCTCTTTCGTCATAGGCGAAGCCAAAAGGATTTACCCTTCCAAAGGTTGTTTGTTCGGCACGACTTCCGTCCGTACGAAATCGGAAGGTATTGCCCGAGACCAATGTCAACATTTCACCATTACCCGCATCGAAGGTGGACGTGTTTGAAAACCCATGACTCGAATGTACCCAACCGTCGAAGCCTCGAATAAAGTTATTGACCATCCCATGCGTATCGGCATACCCAAACGGTCCGAAGAGTTTAATAGCTTCGTCCGCTCTGCCGTCGTCGTTCCTATCTCGTAAATAGTAGATATTGGGAATACTATAGGCAATTACGCCGTCGGTCGTGGGCATGATACCTATAGGAATATTCAAAGTGTCACTAAATGTGGTAAACATATCGGCTTTCCCATCACCGTCGGTGTCCTCTAGGATCATAATTTTATCTTGACCTCGACCGCTTTTAGCCGCCATGGGATATTCGGTCGACTGCGTTAGCCAAAGACGTCCTCGATCATCAAACTCCATGTTCATCGGTTTGCCAATTTGAGGCTCAGATGCGAAGAGGGTGATTTCAAATCCGGGAGGTAATTTAAAACCCTTTAGTTGTTGTTGAGGAGTTTGGTATTCCGTACTACGGACGTGTTCTGCATAGCGATCTACCGAAAAGGAACCGGTGTCTTTTTGAACCGGGCGAACACAACCGAATACGAGGAAAATGATAATTGCTAGAACGCGTGAAATCTTTAGGAAAAGCTGACTTACCATGCCGGGATATCAAATTTGAAAGTATCTAAGGGTTAGTATCGATTAACAAAGCTAATAGGAGTAGGATCCATTACCAATAGAAATACCGCCGGGGGACTTCAATAACTATTATAAGTTTAAAAAGACTGTTGCTAAGTGGCCGAATATTGGTCAAAATTCAGATAACACCGAAACCGTCCTATCAATACTTACCCCTTTATGAATAGGTCCTGCTTAATTCAAGTGAAATTCCTTGTTTTTTCCGGTGGTGACGATTTTGGCGCTGAAGATGAGCTGCATGATCATTACTCCGATTAACAAAGCCGCTATAATTTGAATCGTAGAATAAAATTTAAATAGGGAGACGTCATAATTGGATGATTCCTGTAAGGCTTCTCCAACCACCGATTGTATGGCCGTCAATTCATTTAATCGAGCGATGGTGTGCTGAAAAACTTCACCCCCTTTCCCTTCATACAATTTTAAACCCTGTTCTTTAAACCCTGCGCTACTGAAATTAATAATTGACTTTTCTAACAACGCATATTCGGTTACACGGTTTTTTAAAGCTAGAAAGCTCATCGACTCTTGTTCAACGAGGTAGGTTTGTTCGTATGCCTTAATCAAGGAATCGATTTTTTCATCATGACGGGCTAGTTTAGCCAGCAATTCACCCTGATCTTCATCGGCTTCCGTTCGAAGATGCTTGCCTAGCAAAAGACGTTTACTATAAAGGCTTTCGGTTAAATGGACGATATCGATGGCAGGCATCAAACGGTCCTTGTAAATCGAATTGAAGGAACGTGCCAGACCATTTACGTTATTAGTCGATAGGTAATTAATCAGCACAATTAAAGCCATGATGCCTCCTAGCAGGAGTGCAGCTTTAAATTTTTGCTGAATGACAAACGACCACTTCATTTAAACGGGTTTTCGACCACCTATCTGGAAGTAATTTTAACGAAAAAAATTAGGAATATTATTTTCTGAAGGAAGAAATGTGAAGCCTTGACTGAAATAAAAGGCTAGGTAGTTCTCAAATGACCAACATGCATGGGAAAGCAAGGAAAATGGGCCGGCGATCAAATATCCCGACCCATTCGTTTATTAGAAACCGACATTTATGCCTAACATGAAGTTGGTACCTGCCTGGGGGAAATAGAAGTTCTCCTGAATATGACTTCCTTCACTTCTGTATCCATAGGTGTAGCCATTGGAAGCGTAACGTACGTTGAATAGGTTGTTGACCATTCCAACCAATTGAATTTCCTTAGCCCAGGTTGGGCGAAATGACCAAGCTACACGAAGATCGTTGGTCCAGTAAGCATCGAGTTGACGATCAGGATTGGAAGTATTATCCAAGAATTGTCGACCAACCCATTTGGTGAGAAGTGCGAAATCAAGTCCTCTTCCGGGCGTGTAACTTATTCGACTTCCTCCAATTACATTGGGAGAGAAGGATATGTCGGTCCCCCCATGGGTAATTTCGTCATGCTCATTGGTGTCGTAATTAAAGACGTATTCCGTAAAGTTTTTAATACGATTTCGACTGAGCGTTAGATTCGCGTCCCATCGTAGCGATTTCGTAATAGCCCAGGCACTTTCTAGTTCTACACCAGCGCGATAGCTCTTTGGTACGTTGACGCGGATCGCTCGCCCCGTATCATTAAGTTCACCTGTCAAGACAAGCTGATTGACATAATCCATGAAATACAGGTTGGCATTGAAAGAAAACTTATTTAATCTCAAACGGTAACCTAGCTCCCAGTCGTTTAGGGTTTCGTGCTTAGGGGTATGACCCGGCCGAGCGTCGATAAAATCACTCCGGTTTGGTTCGCGATTTCCCACACTAAAGGATGCATAAACAGAGCCACGATTTTCGAGATCGAAGTTGAGTCCTACTTTAGGATTCCAAAAATTAAGTGCTTCGTCTACATCTAGGGGATTCAGGTCGTTATCAGTTCCGGTGATGCTGTAATCGACCGTCCGGAACTGCAGATCGCCATAGAAATTAAATTGAGGGGTTAACTGGTAGTAGGCCTTTGCGTAAAGATTGAAGTCATTTTTCAACCCGTTGCCAAAATAGTATTGATGACCTGATTCACTGATACCAGCGAATCGAGCCCAGATTACCTTGCCGTAATGGTCATTGTCGAATTGATTCCAGCCTCCGCCTACGTGTAAATTAAGCTTTTTGAAACTATTGTAATCCAGAGAAAAGGTGGTTCCGTAGTAATGATTATCCAGCCAGCGTTGACGAATAAGGTCGGTTCGCGTCAGGGTATCTGAACCCACTACAACAGGAGGAATTAGGTAATTACTGAGTCGGTTATCTTCCCGGTATTG
>JBAYRB010000388.1:0-3739 GCA_041676905.1 Spirosomataceae bacterium | reverse complement strand
TGTTTGATCAATATCGCCCTGTTGCGATTGATGGAGCGAAAGGGCACGACCATCGAACCCGAATTTACAGCCAGGCGTTTTGCCTTCGGATACCTGGGGACTCTTCTGTTGACCCTAATTTTCCATAATACAAATTTGTTCTTCGTCGAAAACGGTATCTTACCGCGGAATTATTTTCACGACAATCCTTACTATCAGTCCGACTTCTGGGGGGCTCTGGTGCATATAATGGTGGGATCCTTTATTGTCTATGTATTGGTCTACTTCTTCCATAATTTCGTCATCCTCTTATTTTACAAAAGCCGAAACGAACTGGAAATATCGGAACTGAAAGTGGCGAATTTTGAAACGGCTAATCAGCTCTTACGTCAACAAATTCAACCCCATTTTTTATTTAATGCGCTCAACGTGTTGAAGTCGTTGATTCGGAAATATCCTGTGACGGCGGAAGAATATTTGGTCCGACTTTCAGACTTTTTAAGAGCATCCATCACCCTCAATAACACAGATACAGCAACCCTATCTCAAGAGTTAAAACTCTGCGAGGATTACATGGAAATGCAAAAAATCAGATTTGGGAATTCCATTGATTATAAAGTATTAATCCCCGCGGATGATCCAAATAGAGAAAAATATTTGCCATTTTTTTCATTGCAATCCCTACTCGAAAATGCCATTAAGCACAACCAATTGACCGAAGAAAAGCCATTGGTGATACGGGTTAAAAGAGACGGGGACCAAATCATCGTTGAGAATAATTTACAACCCCGAAAGCTGGTAGAAAACAGTACAGGTAATGGGCTACACAATTTAAAAGAGAGGTACCGGATTTTATCGGGCGATGACATCGACATACGAATAACGGATGAAACCTTTTCTGTGGCGTTAAAACTTCTGGAACATGAATATCGTAATCATCGAAGATGAGAAGCTGGCATCGGACGACTTAGCTGATATCATCCAGGATCTGGAGCCGACGGCTACTATTGTTACCACTTTAAAATCGGTGCGGGATGGACTCGAGTTTTTCAAAACTCCACAGGAAGTGGACCTTATATTTAGCGATATACAGTTGGGCGACGGTCTGAGTTTCGATATTTTCAAAAAGGTGGAACTGACCACACCGATCATCTTTTGCACCGCTTACGATGAATACACCTTGAATGCCTTTAAGGTAAATGGAATTGCCTATGTTTTAAAACCTTTCACGAAAGCGTCGATTAAAGATGCTTTGGAAAAGTTCAAGAGCCTCAAAAAAGCCTTAGCTCCAGCTGATATTCCCTATACGGAAATCGTCAAATTGCTTTCCGATCGCCCCACACCGAAAACATCAGCTATTTTAGTTCATTACAAGGACAAAATTATTCCTATTAAATTGGATGAGATTGCTTTGTTCTACATCAAAAACGAGCTTACGCACCTATATACCTTCGATAGGGTTTCCTACTCTGTAAATAAAACCCTGGATGAATTGGAAAAAATGAGCGGGGGATTGTTTTACCGGGCTAATCGTCAGTATCTGGTTAACCGTAGGGCGATCGTGGAAGCCTCCAGTTACCTGTCTCGTAAGGTATCCATTTCACTCTCTATTCCCTTCCCCGATACCATCACCGTCAGTAAGGAAAAGCTGCCGCATTTTTTAAGTTGGCTCGCCGAATAACAGATTAGTCGAGAAGAAAAACGTCCGTTCTCTGGAAACATCAAGGGGGTAGTAGGAGTCGTTTAGGTGACGTTTTATTAACAGTAGATGCCGCCCTGAATTTTCAACAAATTGAACTATTCTAATAATTTATTACTTCTCATAGAAGCGCACTTCACGGAATTTCAATATTCACTTCTGCGGTTTCACCCTCAAATTTGTCCGCTTCCCCTAAAAAGTACTATGTGGTGCGTTTTTGGTAAATAATATTTGTGTTGTCAATTCAAAACAGCACAGATGAAACTACCAAAGTTAAAATCGATTCTTCTCATAGGGGCGGGCTGGCTCAGTTTAGGAGCTTTGCCTGCTCAGACGACGATAGGGCTGGGTGATGCCATCCGTTATGCCCTAAACAATAGCGAGGTAATCAAACAAGCCCGTCTCGACATAGAGAAAGGAGTATACCAGATAAAAGAGACCAGGGGGGCGGCACTACCTCAGCTTACCGGTACCAGCACGATGACCAATAACGTGTTGGTTCAGCAATTTGTACTACCAGCAGAAGCTTTTGGAGGTGAACCCGGTCAATTTATAGCTATCAAGGCGGGTCAGACCTGGAGCGCGTTGTCTCAGGTACAATTGTCTCAACAGCTTTACAACAAGCAAGTTTTTACGGGTTTGAAAGCAGCCAAAAGTACGGAGGAGTTTTATCGTTTATCCGAGCAATTGAGTCGTGAAAACGTAATTCAACAAGTAGCTGCCAACTATTATCAGGTTCAGATTTCACGCCTTCAAATGGATGTGATCGACGCTAATATCGCGAGGGTGGCCAAGCTCGGTGAAATGATTGAGGGGCAATATGCCAATGGACTAGCCCGGAAGATTGATGTAGACCGGATTAAAGTGAACCGTAGTAACCTCGATGCCCAAAAGTCTCTTTTGGAAAATGCCCTTACGCAACAGGAAAATTTGCTAAAGTATTACATGGGGATGCCCATTGAGGAGCCCATACAGTTGGAAAAGCTAGATATTGCTACCCTTCCTCTAATGGATATCCACCAATTGGAGGACGATTTAAATGTCGAAAATCTATTGCCTTACAATGTGCTGAAAAAGCAAAGCGAACTTCTTCATTTTCAGCGAGATGCCATTATTTCCGAGGGTTACCCGACCCTTTCCCTCAGCGCATCTTACACTTACAATACACAGAGTAACAATTTTAATTTATACAGCAATAAAGCCTTGAATTATGATATGGCTGCCGTAACACTCAATCTTCGGATACCCATCTTCGACGGGTTCTCAAGGAGAAGTCGTGTACAACAATCACAAATCGCGATAAATAGACTGCAGGAAGATATTCGAAGAACCAATAATTCCCTGAAGATGGCAAATGAAAATGCAAAAAGTCAGTTGATCAACAGTCTGAATACCATCCGGATGCAACAGGCTAACAAGCGTCTTGCACAGGAAGTATTTGAGAATGTTCAGAACAACTATAAAAACGGGCTGGCCAGTTTAACCGACCTATTGGATGCCGAACAGAGCTTAGTGGAGGCTGAACGAAGCTTAAACGAAGCGATCCTTCAATATAAAATCGGAGAAATCGAACTCAAAAAATCGAACGGAAATATCACAGACCTCTTAGGCGAGTAAATAAACAATTAAACCTGCGAAAATAGAACGCACTGGAAAATGAAAAAGATAGTAATAACAATAGCAGTTTTGATAGCAGCTGGAGCTGGAATTGCAAAAGTTTTGAGCGATAACAAAGCGGAAAATCAAGCGAGGGTCGAGGTGGTTAGTAAGGCGAGTAGCGTGGTTCCCGTAAAGGTTGCCACTGTTCAAAAACAAACTCCTAAGCAGGATTTCGTGGCTAATGGCAACTTTTTGGCCAACCAAGACCTGAAATTCATGTCGGAAGTAGGGGGCCGTATAACCGAAATTTTAGTTAAGGAAGGGAGCTATGTCCAGAAAGGACAAACCCTGGCTAAAATTGACGATAAGTACCTTCGGTTAGATGTTGAGTCAGCGAAAGTGGCTTATGAGAAACTTAAGGCAGATCAAACTCGATTTGCCAGTTCGTTGAAGACAGGTGGG
>JBAYRB010000387.1:0-3744 GCA_041676905.1 Spirosomataceae bacterium | reverse complement strand
TTTTGTCACTCTTTCTCCATTGGGTTTGCCTAACGTAGAAAATCCAATCGATGGGAACTTAAAACTCAGCCTTAATGCCTATTCATTTCATCGGCCATTAACGGAAGGCCGTATGACGCTGGACGATCTACTTGATTTTTGTGCTCGGTATCAACTTGATGGCCTCGACTTAACGGCTTACTATTTTCCCGGATATCCTGAAGTTCCGCCTGATGATTTTCTATTTGAGATCAAACGCAAAGCATTTCGAAAAGGTCTTTCCATAAGTGGTACCGGTGTTCGAAATGAATTTGTACATCCAGATGCCGAAAAGCGAAAAGAGGAAGTCGATTTAGTAAAAAGATGGATTGTCGCAGCGTCCAAATTGGGGGCACCGGTCATTCGCATTTTTGCTGGACACAATGCATATGAGAATTACAGTAGAGAACAAGTTTTGGAATGGGTGGTTGCAGAAATACAAACCTGTGTGGAATTCGGCAAAAAGTTAGGTGTCATGGTTGCTATCCAAAATCATAACGCTTTTTTGCGAACTGCCGATCAAGCGATCTCCCTGATTCAAATGGTAAACTCCCCTTGGTTTGGGCTAATCCTCGATATTGGGAGTTTCCGGGAAGGCGATCCTTACGCTGAAATCGAAAAGTGTATACCTTATGCGGTAAGTTGGCAAGTGAAAGAAGCGGTTTATCGACAGGGTACGCCCGAAAAAACGGATCTCGTAAAACTTTTCGAGCAGATAATGCGCTCGAAGTACCGTGGATACCTCCCCTTGGAAACTTTGGGTCCAGGGGATCCCTTTTTAAAAGTGCCAGCTTTTTTGGAAGAAGCTCGCGTAGCTTTAAAAAACTAGAGTTGCGACCTGGAACCATATTGGTTCTGTCGTCGCAACTCAGTAACCCAATTACCCAAATTTATTTCATTGACCTTTTATTAATACCCATCATTTTGTTTCACAGCACCCGAACTACGATCAATTTGTGTTTGAGGGATGGGGAAATAATTGTTATGGGGATCGAAGACGATGTCTTTATAGGCTGCTAAATAATTACCTTCGTATGCCGAATAAGATTCGATCACCTCTTTAGCAATTCCCCACCTTACGAGGTCGTAAAAGCGATGTCCTTCCAAAGCTAACTCCAGTCGACGTTCAAACCTCACGGCTTGTAAAGCGAAAGATTTATCAGGGAAAGAATTGTACATCCCTATCGTATAGTTAGCTGCATCCTTATCATCGCCCGTCTTTTTAGGAGCTAGTTTCGAAGCTCTTTCCCTGACCTTATTGACTAATTCCATGGCTTTACTAAAATTGCTTTCCTCAATATAGCATTCAGCAGCCATCAGGTAGACATCCGCCAGACGAATAAGGTTTACGTCCAAACCGGTTACATTTTCTTGTCCGGTCACGGTTTGGCTTCCGAATTCAGAAAGATTAATCGTATGTTTTTGTGCCAAGAAAGGCCCGCCAAATGCGGGATCACGAATCCATCCGTCACCTGGCATTACCCCCCAATCTCTAAATTTCACGCCACGTCTCGCTACGGTGTAATCCAATCGGGGATCAAATCGAATGGATCGATCGAGTACGAATCCAGATTTGTCGCCCGGTTCCTGAAGATCTGACAGATATGTATTTTCCCGATAAGAATTATCTAAATACGGTAATCCGTTTTCGTCGACTTTATAAGCATTTACTAGGTCGATTGACGGTTGATAAAACCCACAACAGGTTACCGGCGCGCTTCCGTAATATCCGCCCAGCATATCGCCTACGTTTGCGTTGTCGGTGATTGATCCTGTGATTGCGTGTTGAACCACAAATATGGCTTCCGGTCCATTTTCAGTCTCGGTTTGGAAATTATTTTCGAAGGGCATGCCGGTCAGGTCAGGTAGGGAATTGATCACCGTTTCGAATAAAGGCAAGGCTTGTGCGTGTTTATTTTGATATAATAAAACCTTTCCTAAATACGCTTGTGCAGCTATTTTATTGACTCGCCCTACCTCACCTTTTGGTTTGCCTACTGGCAAGTTAGCAACCGCAAATTCCAAATCTTCCACAATTTTGGGATAAATATCCGTGTCATTTGGAGTAACGGCTGCGTCTGGTGTCGATGTAGTTTCATCAATATACGGCACATTAACGAAGACTCGTTTCAAAAAGAAATAATAGTGTGCTCTTAACATCCGGGCTTCGGCTATTATTTCAGTAGCCCGCTGCGCATCCAATTTTGTTCCTTCACCCGATTGAAGGGCTTCCACTGCACGCAAAACACTATTACAGCTTAATACTCCTTCATAACAACGACTCCATAATGTTTCAAGCTGGTCGTTGGTACTGTTAGGAACAAACCTTTCCAGATCATTCATGGTAGTGATGTCGGTGTTGTTACTGCCTTTATGGGCATTATCCGAAGTCACCTCTCCTAGCAACCATTGTGATGGAGCTGAAGCATAATTCCCCCAGGTTCCGCTGCGGTTTCCATTTAGCATTCCGTAGGCGCCAATTAAGAGTTGTTCAACACCATCGGGAGAATTTAATTGCGAACCTACGAGTTGTCCCTGAGGCGTGAGATCCAGGAAGCTATCGCTACAGGATGACAAGGTCAAGAAATAGGCAGAGAATGCTATTCCTATGATTTTATATTTGTTCATATGATTTCCTTTCAGATTAATTAGATAAGCTTAAACACTGGACTAGAAGGTTACTGACAACCCAATCAAGTATTGACGTGAAACGGGGTAGATGCCGCTATCGACACCCGGTGCAGAGAAAGTACTGCTCAATTGACTGACTTCCGGATCCATACCCGTATATTTGGTCAAAGTGAATAAGTTGGTTGCACTCAGGTAAGCCCTCAGACCTTTTATATGCCTCCCGAGTATGTTGTCCCCAAAAGTATAACCGATTTGAAGGTTCTTCATTCGGAAAAAACTACCGTCCTGGATATAATAGGAACTCGAATTCATTTCGTAGGCTGAGCGTTGATCATAGGGCGAAGGGACCATGCTAGTAGGATTTGACGGACTCCAGGCATTAAGAAGTCGTTGCGAAATAGCCCCACCAAACAGACCGAAATCAGTAAACTGACGGGTAACTTCATAAAGGTCATTTCCTTGTGATCCGTTGAAAAACATCAACAAATCGAAGTTTTTCCAAGTCGCATTAAGACTCAGTGAATAAATAAAATCCGGATGTGGATTTCCGATTACCGTACGGTCTTCAGCATCCACGACCCCATCGCCATTGATATCCGCATATTTTGGGCCACCCACCCTAGCGCCGGCATATCCTCCGGCGAGTTCAGCTTCGTTTTGGTATATACCAATCATCTTGTAACCGTAAAATGCTCCAAAAACTTCCCCGGGTTTAAGCAGGGAAACTTGCAAATTACGATAGCTTAAATAGGGCTGCTCCGGAACGGAAGGAGCTAAATAAGTCAACTCGTTAACATTTTTCGAAAAGTTGACTCCTATATCAAAAGTAAAATTTCTTGCATTGATTTTATTGTAATGGTAGTTAAGCGCTAATTCCACCCCTTTGTTATTCATTGTTCCAATATTCACAAAGGGTGAACTTCCCATACCTACCGCTGCTGACGGCATGGGAACCGGGTAGAGCATGTCTTTTGTATCGCGGTTATACCATTCCAAACTACCATCAAAGGAGTAATTGAATAGCGTGAAATCGAGTCCAATGTTTAGTGAACGTAGTTCTTCCCATTTGATACCCGGATTATCGTAATTGCTTTG
>JBAYRB010000386.1:0-3745 GCA_041676905.1 Spirosomataceae bacterium | reverse complement strand
ATGGCCGTGCCGAAGTATCGGTAAAAAATCTTCCCAATGGCCTTTACTTACTTCAACTAATTGGAAGCCGCGGTGAACTCACCGTTCAAAAATTCATCAAACACTAAACCGCTCGAAATAGGATGAAGCATTTTCTGATCAATACTCTCTTCTTGTTGGCCGTGAATATGCTGACAACCGAGGAGATTCGCGCACAAAATACGCCCATTCAAAAAGAACGTGATGCCCGAGTCCTGTCGTTTTTACATGAATATCGAGACCAATGGCGGGATCTGAACATACCTTTTGAAGATGGTCAAATTCTGCATGACCTCATTGTGAGCAACAATTATACCTCCGCCCTGGAAATCGGAACCTCCACTGGTCACTCTACGGTTTGGATGGCCTGGGCATTGAGCAAAACAGGAGGAAAATTAATTACTATTGAAATCGATGAAAACCGGCAAAAGCACGCCATCGAAAATATCCGTAGAGCAGGCTTAGCTGATTTCGTTGAATTCCGGCTGGGGGATGCGCACCAAATAGTCCGGGAGTTGAAAGGTCCTTTTGATTTTGTCTTTTCCGATGCTGATAAGGACTGGTATACACAGTATTTTAAAGATATTCACCCCAAACTCCTGTCGAAAGGAACTTTTACTGCCCACAATGTATTGCAAAACCTACGGGGCATCCCTGAATTTCTCGACTATGTCAACCGACACCCAGCCTATGTAACGACCATCGATCGTACCAGTCGATCCGGGATATCGATCAGTAGGAAAAAGTAAATAGGTTTTATATTTATTTACCTGAAATGCGGACAGGTACCTTGTCTTTGTTATTTTTGAAGTTATTTTAATCCAGTTTTCACCAAATTTTCCTTGCTAATGAAAAAACTGTTCTTCGTTTTCCTCTTTGTTTGTGCGATTGTTGCAACCAGTGTTGCTCAACGTACGCCTGCGTTGAGCCCCTCGTCTACTATCCAGCAAACAGTTGGTGTAACCGATTTTACGGTGAGCTACTCCCGACCCAGCTTAAAAGGAAGACAAGCATTTGGTTCCGGATCGCCCCTGGCTCCTCTGGGTGAAGTATGGAGAACCGGTGCTAACGCAGCTACAACCCTCGAATCGAGTACTGATTTTACTTTTGGAGGAAAAACCATCCCCGCCGGGAAATATGCGCTTTTCTCAATCCCTAACAGTGGATCCTGGACGGTTATTTTGAATAAAAACTATCAGGGAGGAATTGGCGCTTATTCAGAATCCAATGATGTGGCACGTGTAAACGTTACTCCGGTTTCACATCCGAATACCGAAACATTCACGATTGGCTTTAGCGACTTAACCGAAACCTCGGCCAACCTGGTCTTGACCTGGGGAGGTTTAGCGGTACCCGTAAAAATTGGAGTGGATACCGATGCATTAACAATGAAAGGTATCAATGAAGCGGTCGCGAAAAACCCTGAAGACCCAGGCACCCTTCAGACAGCTGCAACCTATTTGTTAGGAAAAGGTAAAAATTTGGATCAGGCGTTGGCCATGGCTGACAAATCCATAGGTCTTAAAGAAACCTTTGCCAATGTGTGGCTGAAAGCCCAAATTCTGAACAAATTGGGCAAAACCAAAGAAGCCATCCCCTTGGCGAGGAAAGCGCTACAGCTGGGAGAAGCGGCTAATTTTAACGCGTTCTACAAAAATCAGATTGAGACAGCTCTAAAAGAGTGGAAATAAAAGAAGAGAGGCCCCTTCGATATTTTGAAGGGGCTTATTTTTTTTCTATACCTTCCAATACCCGCCGGATATCGTTGGAGCGAGTCATATAATCCAGGCTGCTGTTCAGATCTTCGGAGTCAATAGCGGCCTTAAACTTTTGCAGGTATTCGATATAATCTCCCAATGCCCGACTTACATTGGCCTTATTTTGAAGAAAAATCGGCGCCCACATTTGAGGTGAACTTTTGGCCAAACGAACGGTCGAAGAAAAACCGGTGCCAGCCATTCGGAAAATCGCCTTTTCATTTTTCTCTTTCTCCAACACTGTGAGTCCTAAGGCAAAAGAACTGACATGGCTCAGGTGTGAGACATAAGCCAGGTGTAAATCATGATCCGCCGGCTCCATGTAGTGAATCTTCATCCCTATATCCTTTAACAAGGCTTCTACCAAAGCTACAGCATCGGGATTACTCTTATTGCGATCACAAAGAATACAGTGTTGCTGGGGCAATAGCTCCTTGAATGCCGCTCCTGGACCGGAATTCTCCGTACCAGCCATGGGATGAATAGCTACAAACTGATTGCGTTTGGGATGGGAATCGGCAATAGCGCATATCTGTTCTTTGGTAGAACCGAAATCGATCACCGTCCGCCCTGCCGGGATATTGTCCAAGACATGGGGAAGTAAATTCGTAATTACATCCACAGGTGTCGATAACACGATCAATTCAGATACGGCGATGGCTTCATCCAAATCCACGATCCGGTCTACAATCCCCTTGGCAATCGCTATTTTCTGATGAACCACCGATTTATCAACTCCTAAAAACGTCATTTTCGGATATTTTTCCCTTAGCGATAGCGCCAAAGAACCTCCCAATAATCCGATACCGACGATGCTTACTATCATGATCTTTGCATTTTTAATCGCTTACTGATTGGGTGCTATCCGATTTACGGCTTCCCATATTCTTTCTTTCGGTGTACAGAGTGAAATCCGTACGTACTGTTTTCCCTTCGGACCAAAAATAAAACCCGGTGCAATAAATACGTGTTTATTATATAATAAATCGTCAATGACGGCTTCCGCTCCCGGACTTGTCGACGGTAGTTTCCCCCATAAGAACATTCCCTCCTGTTGACGATCCCAAGTGCACCCCAGTGCTGTCAATAAGGCTTCTGCGGCTTCCAGTCGGCCTTGATAGATGCTATTTCGCTCCTGGTGCCAGGCCATGTCATTTTGCAAAGCCACCGCACCGGCGACTTGAACCGATTTGAACATGCCCGAATCGATATTGGTTTTTATTTTCAAGATGGTTTGTAGGTATGTCTCTGCCCCGGCGATCCATCCCAGTCTCCATCCCGCCATGTTGTGTGATTTGCTCATGGAGTTCAATTCAATGGCTACCTCTTTAGCACCTTCCACAGACAATAAACTGATGGGTGGTTTTTTATTCAATACCAGGCTGTAGGGGTTGTCATGGCAAAGTAGAATTCCATATTCCCGGGCAAAGGCAACAGCATTTGCGAAAAGCTCTTTTGTGGCAGGTGCTCCGGTGGGCATATGCGGGTAGTTCAACCACATCAATTTCGTCCGGGGAGTGACTAAATTTTTCAATGCGGTCCAGTCCGGTTGCCAGCCTTGTTCCTCTAATAAAGGGTATTCATCCACGACGCCGCCCACCATTTCCGAAACGGAACGATAGGTCGGGTACCCTAATTCCGGCACTAATACCCTGTCCCCTGGGTCGAGGAAGGTCAAAGATATATGGGTGATACCCTCTTTCGAGCCCATCAAGGGCAGAACCTCCTTTTGGGGATCCAGGTTGACTCCATAGATTTGTTGGTAGTATTTAGCTACCGCCTCCCGGAATTCGGGTATGCCGGTGTAGGGTTGGTATCCATGTGATGTGGGTTCGGTAACCGACATTTTCAATGCATCCAAGGTCGCTTGGGAAGGCATCATATCCGGACTACCAATCCCGAGGTTAATCACATCAAAACCCTGGGAAATCAATTTTCTAACTTCGCCGAGTTTAACGGAAAAGTAATAT
>JBAYRB010000385.1:0-3778 GCA_041676905.1 Spirosomataceae bacterium | reverse complement strand
TCGATGTTGCAATAC
The DNA here is from genome assembly GCA_041676905.1 of Spirosomataceae bacterium. Classification (GTDB taxonomy): domain Bacteria; phylum Bacteroidota; class Bacteroidia; order Cytophagales; family Spirosomataceae; genus Ravibacter. The sequence continues at coordinate 3,763 of JBAYRB010000385.1, read as the reverse complement.
ATTGTAGGCTTCGCGGGTTACAATGCCTGCCAAAGGCAATATTCCCCCTCCAAGCGACTTTCCCAACACCAGTACGTCGGGGGTCACATATTGTTCACAGGCAAACCAGGTTCCAGTCCGCCCAAAACCTTCGATGATCTCGTCAAAAATGAGGAAAATACCGTGTTGATCGCATATCTCTCGAATTCGCTGCCAGTAATATTCCGAAGGAACAACCGGCGTTGCCGAAATCGGCTCGGCAATAAGGGCCGCTATATCCGGATTTCGCTTTAAAATGATTTCCAACTGTCGCAGGTATAAATCGTCTATTTCCTGCTCATCAGTCAAATTCCAGGGGTTACGATAATAATTAGGAAACTCTATGTGATAAGCCCCCGGCATCAAAGGACCCATACCCACTGAAAAATGCTCTTCTCCTCCCACACTAATGGATTGGAAACCGTTACCATGGTAGGAATCCCAATAGGATATGGTTTTCCATCGACCCGTAATGTATTTTGCCAGGGCTATGGCCATTTCAATGGCTTCCGAACCTCCAGGACAAAACAATACTCGGGTCAGTCCTTCAGGGGTCAATTCAACCAGCTTTTCAGCAAGTCGAATGGCCGGTATGTTGGTGTAGCGACGAGGCGTAAAAGCAAGATGTGATTCCAATTGACGTATAGCTGCCTTGATCACCTCCGGATTTGAAAAACCAGCATTATGTACGCCATTACCATGTAAATCTAAGTAGCGTCGACCTTCAAGATCTTCTATCCAGGCACCTTCGGTCTTGGCCAATACGTTCATCACCGGCGTAGACAAAGCCTGATGAAAAAAAACGTTTGCGTCCCTTTCCAGCCAATATCGAGATTCGGAATTCAATTGATCAATATAGGCTTGTCGCTGAAATCCCGTATTGACATCCCCCTGTTCTCTGGATACCGGTGCCATTGTATTTACATTTGACTTGATATTATTTCATCACACAATCCGAAGGAAAGCGTCATACCGGCGCCCCCTAACCCATTGATAATCGTCACTCCGTCTTCAGGACGCAACACAATTTCAGTTTGCCCCGAGGTTGTTTTTGCATAGATCCCATGCCAACTTTGGATCAATCGCATCGACTTAAAATTGGCAAATCGCTGTAAATAGCGAATGATTAATTCATTGATATAGGATTTATCAAAAGGATCAAACGTATGCCCATATTCGTGCGAATCACCTATGGTAATCTCGCCACTTCCGTTTTGTGAGGCCATGACATGGATCCCCCAACGAATGTATTCGCCATATTCTTCCTCGAAACGCTTTTTCAAAGCCGCTTGTCGGGACGGTGCTTTGAAAGAATCATAATGGATAAACGACAAGGATCCACAGAGTGCCGGTCCAATACGCCATTGGTCCGGTTGTGACTCCAAACGCATCATTTGCAATTTGCATTTAGTCAAGGGCGCTATAGCAAACTCTTCTGGATACAGCGTCTCGAAGTCGGCCCCGCTACAAACATAGATTTCATCAGCACTCCAGCTTTGCGAACCTGAATACACGTTGGGGTGATCGATCCGATGGATCATTGTCTTCCATACAAATTGAACTCCGAATCGACGATTTAGGTAAGCCGGCAGACCCGCGATGGCTTCTCGGGGGTCTACAATCATTTCCGTTGCACTCCATAATGCCCCTTTCAAATTCTCCGGATTAACGGCCGGGCTCTTGGCAAGGGTTTCTTCCCGGGTTAACATTCGAATATTCGAATCCTGCCGCTGATCCACCAATTCTTCCGCAAATTCTACCTCGTCCTTCTCATATAATACATGTAAACTCCCCACCTCCTCATGCCACAACCCCGCCTCTCCTAACGACTCCTTCCAGATACTCTTCGATTTCAATGCCCGATCGTACAAGGGGCCTACCGGTTGCCCAATCGGCCACACCATCCCAAAATTACGCACCGATGCCCCGACCGCCCTCTCACTTCGTTCAAATACGGTAACACGATAACCACGCACCGCCAATGCTCTGGCAGTGGCTAAACCCACTATTCCCGCCCCGATAACAATTGCACTTTTGCTCATCTTAAACCGATTGTAAAAGGAAATTCTATTGGATAATTCTAAGAGTTTGAAAAACGTTTTTAAATAATAAACTGGATACTCGTCGTTTAGGATAACCCCAAACTAATTAAGGAAACCCCAGCCAGTAGGTCCTATCTAAAAACAAAGGTCTCATACAAATGTGAACACAATAAGTAGTATCTATTAATTTAAGAACAGGTTCAATAAAGGTTAAGACGTCACCGAGATTTTGACTTGGCTAAGGTCCGATCAAATATACTAAAATGTTTATAATTACTAAATTTTGTTTACAAATATTTGATTGATTTAGCCGGTCTGGATTTTTTAAAAAATATAACCGTGAATTAGAAGCTTTTAGGGGCTTACCTTCAAAGTTACCATGCATATGTTTTGTATTACAGAAGTTTGTAAACATCCATTTTTACTAAACTATTTCGAGATAAATTAGCCTGTTTTCGGCAAAAACCGAAAGAAACGGCCTAAGATAGCTCCTTGACCATTTTTTCATTACCCTTACTCCCTGATCCTTTTGCAAGATTGGCCAGGAACCCTCCTCCGATCGGAAATGGATCCTGGCCAGTCTGATTAATTCAATCGTGTTTCGAAATCGCTACTTTAGGTGGGTTAAGTTGAAGTATTTACTTGTAAAGATTAAAAACTTCCTCCGCAGTCAATGCTTTGTTGTAATAGCGTATATCGTCGACATAACCGTCTAACATTTTCCGTGTGTCGCTTCCAGCGTTATAGACACCGGTACCATCTTCCCAAATGGTGAAGGGGTAGTCGTTTACTTCGTCCCAAAGGGCACCGGTGAGCGTATTCAGGTCACGACTTGTGGCATGGTTTTCACGGAAATATTCCTTTCCATCGATATAAACATGGAGAATCTTAGTTGCCTGATTTACCACCACCGTAACCATATGCCATTGTTCATCGGCCAAAGCAGGTGCCTGCGGTGTCATTTCACCGGCTCTCCAGTCCATGCGTCCTCCTCCTGCTAGTTTCACCAGCCAACCGCGTCCCTCAGATCCGGGTCCGGTATAGGTTAAGGCACCATCGATACAAAGAACCAGCCCGGGATTGCCACCCGAATCCCAGTTTGAATTGGAGAAGAGTACCGGATCAGATCCAATGGCGGTTAATTTAAACCACATATTAAACGAAAAGCTCTGCGAATTAGACGGGCGAAGTAAGTCATGTTTAGGAAGAACGGCATAAGAACCGGCCACAAAATGAGCTACTTTTCCTCTCACCGGGTCGTTTACAAATTGAACGTCGGCAGTGGCGGTACTTCCCTGTGCGCCATCGAATTTATTTCCACTTTCGTCATTAAAACCATTATCTAAGGGAAGGTGGAATACCAGGTCACTACCACTTCCGCTGGTCGTTGTAAAACGCCATTCGGTAGGCTCTGCAAATCCCTTGAATTTTTTACGATTGGTATCAACAAAGGCACCATTATCAATTAAGACGTAATAATCGGTCGCAAACTCAAGGGGAGCTGACAAATTAATGATCACCTTTCTGTTATTTACTACCACCGCTGAACCGGCCACAGCAATGTCAGCAACTTTAGCATTATCGGCGGTATAGATTGAGATATTACCCTCCCCTTTCATGACTTCCGCTAGAAAAGTGAGCTCTAGTTTAAATAGGGATCCATCGCTAGCCCCGGTTTCCGGTGCGGTTCCGATCACCAGGGG
>JBAYRB010000384.1:0-3784 GCA_041676905.1 Spirosomataceae bacterium | reverse complement strand
AGTCTAGCATGGAACAGGATTCTTCAAAAATTTAACGAGGCTCGGGACCTTCTCAGCTACCTTCGAAAATCTTAGTTCGATGTTTGTGCCCCCATTTCTCCATAGCTTCCAGGACTTCGTTCAGGGTTCTACTGTATTCGGTAAGTTCATATTGTACAGTCACCGGTTTAGTATCACAAACCTTTCGAAGAACCAACCCGTTAATTTCCAGCTCATGCAGCTCCTTAGATAGAATTCTGGGTGAAATACCCACTTCCCGGGAAAGTTCATTGAACCCTCTTCTTCCGCTACGCAACACCGATAAAAGAACCAATTTCCATTTCCCCCCGACGATATCCAGGGTATCGCGAATCGCCATATTCGCCTTAGCACAACGTTCAGCTGTATATTCCATCACTATTCTTTTTGTAAGTACTATCCTTTTTGTAACAGATAACAAAGGTATAGTATCTATGTTGAAATTTGCAACAACACCAAACATTAATTAGTTATGTCGAGTAAAAGTTTAAAAATCACAGGATGGGTACTTACCCTGGCGTTGGCTGTGCTCTTTACTATGAGTGCCTTTATGAAGCTTACCCAAAATGAAGCGGCTATAGCTCAGGCTGCGAACTACGGGATTGATGCAACCACCTATCAGTTTGTGGGCATCATCGAAATAGTATCGTTGTTATTATTCCTGGTTCCTCGCACGGGGTTATTGGGAGCACTACTTTTAATGGCCTATATGGGAGGTGCCATTGTAACACATCTACAGCATCAGGAATCTTTTATTCTCCCCATGGTCGTTCAAATAACTCTTTGGGTTACTGCATTTCTTCGGTTTCCTGAATTACGGGTTCGTCTGATCTCACCTCAAAATGCACACTGACATGAAACGCAGAAGCATCGTAAAAATCACTCAAAACCCCTGGAATAACGGCTTTTTAGGGCCAGGGCATCAGGCTAAAGCGGTCCTAGATGGGGTAAGTCGGGAGTACCGTGATCCATTCATCTTGTTTATGGATGATCGACTGGATTTACCGGGTGGGGACCCTGTGGGCGGACCGCACCCCCACGCTGGATTCGAAACGTTAACCCTTGTCTTGGAGGGGAATGGAAAGGATTGGCAAACAGGCAGTTTTGAAATCATGACTGCTGGAAAAGGCATTGTCCATACCGAAGAAATTGAAACGCCTGAAACGCTCCATATTTTACAGGTATGGCTCGCATTGCCTCCTGAAAAGAGATATGAAGAGCCTCGTTTACAACGCATTTTGCTGGAGGATGTGCCCAAAATAAAAACCGAAAAATCGGAAATCAGAGTTTACAGCGGCTATAGTAATGGGTTACATTCACCCATTCAAAATCATACGCCACTAACGCTGGTTGATTTTTACCTCCAACCCGGTGCGACGGTCTACCAAGCATTGCCCGCCCACTACAATGGTTTTATCTACGTCCTGGACGGTGCTGTTAAAGTAGGCGATCAACTTATTTCGGATGGGCAGACAGGCTGGTTTGAAAAATGGCAGGAGGAAGGTGAATCGGAAGTAACGTTCGAGGCGACGGAATCAGCGACGCATTTTGTCTTGTATGCCGGCAAACCGCATCACGCCCCCTTTGTACAGCATGGCCCTTTTGTGGCCGATTCAATGGACGACATTTCGCAAATGTACCGGAAATTTCGTCTGGGCTTATACCCCCACGTAAATGATCTCCCTTCAGACCGAGTCATTGAATACCATCCGCACGACAAGGCCGAAGGGGCGGTAATTCTTTAAACTTGTTTCATTGAAGTGCCGGGTTTGACCTCAATTTTGACAATGAGTCAGGCTTAGGCACTTTTTCACTTTTTCAAACCATACCTCAAACGTGCCCTAAGCCTATTCACCTGTACTCCGCCTTGACCCAGGCCTATTCCATTTTTTGCCAATCCCCCTAAATAATTTTATCTTTCCCGCTAATTTTATATCCTTTACGTACGAACAACTATCCAGTTACCTTACTGTGCTTTATGACTTCTTTTAAATTAGTTGGTCTCAAACTTCCGGGAAAAACAACCAACGAAAATGGGCAGTCTGGTCGGGACTGTGGCTCACTATGGCAACGTTTCGAAACTGAAAACATCGCTCAACAAATTCCGCATAAACTCTCAGAAGATGTATATGCGGTATACTTTGATTACGACAGCGACGAGAACGGGACATTTTCTTATTTTATCGGTTGTAAAGTGGATGATACCTTAACAACTCCCCCACATCTCGATGTTCTTGACATTCCTGAGCAGTTTTTTCACATCGAATTAGCCAAGGGAAAAATGACCGGGTGCCTTACCGATGCCTGGAAAAGAATATGGCAATCAGAAATTCCCAGGAAGTTTGGTTACGACTTTGAAATTTACAGTGAAAAAAGTCGGGATTGGAACGATGCTGAAGTTGATATCTATATCTCAGTAAACACCCCGTGAAGGGTTACCTTACCGAGCACGATCCCTTAAAAAAGCGTATCTTTGTAAATATGCATAGATCCGCTCGACATAAAGGCTTCCTCAAACTCGCTGTCATTTGCTGGTTTCTTTGGTTCGCTTTGAGTCCATGCTATGTCAAAGCATCCTTTTTAGCAACTTTGAATGCGGACTATAACAAACCCCTCAATAAGACGCGTGCCCTTGCTCCCTTTAGTGTTTGTCATGTCATTGGGGAGGGAAAAACGGTCGTTAATTTCCAAAAAATTGAAATTAATGCGCGGGCGGGGAGTCTGCTAACCCTGACGTATTACCCGAACGAAATTCTGTTCGACACCATAGAAGTCCCTCCCTATTTAGGGAATAGTCCTCCTTTCTACATTTTATACAAGCGATTAAAATTGGATTGTTGCTGAGCTACTGTTTCTACTAATTCAGAAATCGTAACTTAAAATATAGCAATCCATGAAAAATAAACATCTTCCTACGTCGTTGAACGACGCAGGCCTCTATACTCTTGCCCTTCGCTGGGTTATTGGCTGGACTTACTTTTCAGCCTTTTGGCGAAGGCTAATTTTAGACGATAAGTTAATCCCCGGAGAAGCGGGTTATATCGGCGAAAAATTCAATCATTTTCTTCCCAACGCCCTAGGCATCAAACCGATTATCGAATATCTGGTCAGTAACCCGGACGCCTTACAAACGGCCATGGTAACCTTTACCTGGGTCGAGGCCATCGTAGGCCTTTCCATTCTCTTAGGTTTTTTTACCCGACTCATGAGTGTCGGAATCTTTTTGTTAGCGTTGGGAATTTTACTGGGCTCGGGCTGGCTAGGTACTACTTGTCTGGATGAATGGCAAATCGGTGTGCTAGGTGTTGCCAGTGGAACCGTACTGTTTTTTACGGGCAGTGACGCTTATTCAGTGGATAAGCTGATGATAAATAAAGGGCTGGGATTTACTCATAAAAAATGGTTTGGTTACCTGGGTTCCGGGGTATTGAACCTGAAATATAAATATCAAATCGTAGGGATCCTGTCGACCCTGGTTCTAGCCCTTACGTTATTTACCAACCAATATTTTCATGGTGGCGTTTGGGGAGAGTTGCACAACAAATCGGTACGTCCGAAGGTTGAAATTTCGAACATTAGGTACGATCCTTCTCATTTAACTTTTCAGTTATTTAGGGTTGAGGGAGCCGATGTATATGGTTCATTTTTAATTCGAATAGATATACTCGACCAGGAAGGGAAGGTGGTAAAATCTTTGGATCAGGAAGCGCTATCGAGCTTTCCAACCGACCAAATTAGCAATCATTATGTGGCCAAAATCCGTCCT
>JBAYRB010000383.1:0-3791 GCA_041676905.1 Spirosomataceae bacterium | reverse complement strand
TAACTGTTGTCTGTATGGATGTAGAAACCCGAAGCTCGCGCCGTGAAGCCGTTTCTTGGATTACGATACGAGCCTGATAGATCGGATTGAAACGTATTGAACGAACCGTATGAAGCAGCTGCTGTTATATTATTTTGGGAGGCGTCTTGTTTTAGTACGACATTTATCGCTCCACCTACATAGTCGCCCGATAAATGAGCCGGTAATACCCCTTTGTAAACTTCAATTCGTTCGATCATAGCCGGCGGGATATTGTTGAGATTAAAGGATGAGCCGTACGTCGAGAGTTCAATTCCGTCCAAAAACAATCCAACGGCACTTCCAGACATCCCGTTTAAATTGTATTCGACTCTCGAACCGACCCCTCCATTTTGACGCACACGCACGCCCACCGAGCGATCCAAAAGCTCATTGGTGGTTAGGTTTCTCAAGGAGGCCTCCTTCGTTTCGATGACCGCAACGGCAAAACCCTGCGTCTCGATTTCTTTTTTCTCGGTTTTCCCCAGGATTTTTACTTCGTGAAGATCGATTCCGGCATGTGATTTTACCGTGAGGTTGAGTTCTTGGTAAGGTTTGTTTACCGTTATATTAAAATGAGTTGCTTGAATTTCTAAAGAAGATATATGCAACTGGTATTGGCCAAAAGGAATATCTTTAATTTCGAAGAAGCCGTCTTCGTCGGCCATACCTGCTCTATCAGTGGGTTCGATTCGAAGGGTAGCGAAGGGTACTTCTTCCCCCTTTTCTGTAAAGATTTTTCCTTTGACTGTCCCTAGGCGAGGGGCTTTAGGCTGTGCGGTCACCTGGAAAATCAACATGCTCAAAAAGGCGAGATATACGTACTTCACACAGTTCAAATTTTATCGTTCTAAAATTGTACTTTCCGCAAGTTGCTAATTTATACTTAGACTAAACAGTATTTAATTGCGTGTGTAAAGTTAGACTAGTTCTAAATAATAACAAAAAATATGTGATAAATTTGTTTAAAGAGGGGTGGTGTCATTGCCTTTTTATAAATGTTTAGAAAGTTCCCAAATTGTAATTTGTTCTTATAAAATTCGAATTTGTATTTATTTAATACTGACTGCGTGATGGGCGATGCTCTGAATCGCTTTACAACGGCAAGCCATTTTTCGGAGTCATTAACTGGCTAAAGTCGTTAGTTGGGGGTTTAGTTAACGGCCACTGGGATGAGCTTTTTATTTCTTACCTTGCACCGAATATGGGAGGGATACACACATGGAGATTACTACTTTTTTTCGCAGCTTTAGGGTGGGCTTGTGATGGAGTAGCGCAGACCTCATTCATCATAAAAGGCCGTGTCACCGATGCGGCTACCGGAGAAGGGGTGCCCTTTGCCTCCGTGTCCATACAGAATGCCGCATACGGTGGAAATACAGACTTCGATGGTTACTATCAATTTAGTTACAGCCCTCCAGCCGATTCAATTTTTGTAAGCTATGTAGGATATCGTCGTGTGGTCAAGAAAATAGCTGCGGGAGTGGCCGAGCAGACCATCGATTTCCAAATTACTTCAGAACCTTTCGCTTTACAGGAAGTGGTAATACGGGCAGGAGAAAACCCTGCATGGGCGGTGCTTCGAAAAGTGGTCGAAGCTCGGAAGCGTAACAACCCCATCCGACAAAAGGCTTCGCAGTATGAGTCGTATACCAAAACTCAAATTGACGTCAATAAATTAACGGATCGATTCAAAGAACGTAAATCGATTCGTCAGATTACGGAAATCATCGATCAATTTGAAGCTTTGAAGGGTGAGGACGGTGAAACTGTTGTACCCGTTTTTATTTCCGAATCCGTATCGGATGTATACTTACGTGCCAACCCCTTGAAACGGAAAGAAGTGATCAAAAAAACCAAGGTTTCGGGCGTCGGAATGGAGGATAGTGGATTGGTCTCACAGGTGATTGGCTCCTCTTTTCAGCAATATAACTTCTATAATGATTGGCTGAATATTCTGGAGAAAGACTTTGTATCACCTATATCCGATAGTTGGCGTGTGTATTATGAATATTTTCTTTCGGACAGCATACCCAATGGGGATCGCTATGATTACCGTATCGAATTTGAACCCAAACGAAAACAGGATCTAGCTTTTGTTGGGTCGATGTGGATCGATGGAGAAACTTACGCGTTGACGCAAATTGATGTGTCGATTTTACCTCAGACTAATATCAATTATGTTAACAATATCAGGATTCAACAGGAGTATGACCAACCTGAAGAGGGTTCGGCTTGGATGCCGATAAAGACTCGGGTGTTGATTGATGTTCAACAAATTAACAAGAACGCTCCCGGACTGTTATTGAAGTTTTATACAGCGAACCGAAATTACATTTTGGATCAGCCTAAAAGCTCCAAATTTTACGATACGGAAATTGAATTACGCGAAGACTATCAGGAACATAGTGCTGAATACTGGGCTTCACAGAGACCTGAAAACTTATCGGAAGTTGAAAAGTTGTCATTTCAAGTAATTGACTCGATTTCAAATGTTCCGATGATACGGACCTACACCGAAATCCTGAATATTTTCGTCAATGGTTATAAAAATATTGACAAACTCAATTTGGATTTCGGACCCTACCTCTACCTATATGCCTATAATAATATGGAGGGGCATCGATTGCGTCTGGGTTTTAAAACCGATGACGAGTTTAGTAAAAAATGGGTTATTAGTGGTTATGGGGCTTATGGGTTGAGAGATAAAAAATTTAAATATCGAGGTGGGGTAGATCATATCATTTCCCGGAAGCCTTGGACCATTGGCGGGATTCACTATCAATACGATATTGAACGAATGGGACTTACCCGTGAGACGATCGGTAGCAGTTTTATTTTTGGGGCTTTTTCTCGTTACGGTACCTTCCGTCGACCTTATATGCAAAGCGATGGCTACTTCTATCTAAAAAGGGAAATTGCCAAAGGGCTTTCACATCAGATCACCCTGCGTACCCGAACCTTCGACCCCTTATTTCCATTTGCTTACAAAACGGATGTCATACAAGGAGAAAATTCGCCCTTGGCAAGCTCATACCGTACTACTGAAGTGGAGTTTGAAACACGACTAGCGCATAAGGAGACTTTCCTGCACAATAACAACGAAAGGATCAGTTTGGGGAACGGAAACGCGCCCATTGTCTCAATCAAATATGCGATCGGGTTAAAAGGTATGTTGGGAGGAGAGTTTCATTATCACAAACTTAGGCTGAATATCAAGCAAAGCTTTCGAATGGGCTTTATTGGTCGCACCTTGTATGAAGCCAATTTTGGGTATATACCTTCTGAATTACCGTATCCCTTACTCTATACACCCCTTGGAAATGAATCTATTTTCTACGTAGAAAACGCCTTTAACCTGATGAATTATTTCGAATTTGTCAGTGATAAATACGCAACCCTGAGGGTAGAGCACGATGATAATGGATTTGTACTCAACCGTATTCCTGCCATTCGAAAATTGAATTTACGCTTGTTAGCTTCCGGTCGGTTATATTATGGCGATTTAAAATCGGGTAACAGGGATATTATTCCTGCGTTCGATGAAATGGGTAACCCAATCGAATCGATTCATACCCTGGGGGCTAAGCCCTATGCCGAAATTGGATACGGTATCAATAATATCTTCAAAGTCGGCAGGGTTGATTTCGTGCACCGATTAACCTATCGGAATGAACCCGATATACGTAAATTTGCAGTTAAGATCTCGTTTTGGTTCAATATCTAAGGTAATATCAATTCGATTTAGGTGATATTACGACTGGGGATCTCGG
>JBAYRB010000382.1:0-3799 GCA_041676905.1 Spirosomataceae bacterium | reverse complement strand
TTGTTCCTGAAAGATCGATCGTCTCCAATTGGGGAGTCGTAATCACAATTCGTACACGCTTCGTCGGTTCGGGCAGCTCCTCCGCTGGATCCTTTTTCATAACATATACCACGTTCTCTTCCACCTTAACCTGAAGCGCATTTACATTTGCTTCAGCGCCATCTAAGGTAACACTTGGCTCCTCTCCTTTCTGGATTAAAACCCTGTACGCGCCGCCGATTTCAACTCTAGTAAATGCCGGCACCATGATCTGTTTGACAAAATCCCCCCTATCTCCTGGCGAAACACCGGTAAACTCCCCTCCGTCGGACCATTCGGTTTCACTACTTTGTTCGCTAGAACGAGGGGTTGATTTAACCAAAAACCTTTCCGGGAAATTCGTACATACCAATCCTGAGTCGGGTAGAAATACCCATCGTAAACTTTCCCAATCGAGATCTTGATGCCGCAAATCGTAATGAGTAAGATTCCGATTTAAATGCCAGTTCCGTAAGAATCCGTAGTAAAATTGTCGGGTCATGACAAAAGGACGATGATAAGGCACTTCCAGGGCTATATCGATCTCCTGCATACGATAAGGCAAAATGTCGGCGACCAAAGGTCCATTCGGGAAAAATAAAGTCGTATCCCGCTTTTCCAGATCGTAAACCAAGTGGGAGGCCGTTTCCCGGGCTTCAACATGATTGGGGCCACGAGCGGTAAAACGTTTTTCTACTTTAACGCTATCATTTAAATGACTACCCCGCATGGAGACCCGAACTTTCACACTTTGTTCGGAATAATTACCTTCCTGGTCTATTCGCAATACCCCAGTTTCTATTTTCATCCGTTCGACTTGGGTGTATTCGCCCGATTCAATGAAATTCCTTTGGAATACTAAGCCCGATGAAATCATTCCAAATATACTGAAGATAAAAACCCCAGCCAGGACAATCCAAAACGTACTTCCTACCACCCTACGATTTAACAGCAACATTAATCCCAGAAGAAGTATGGCTACGATGGGGACAACAATGATGCCGATTACCGAAAATACTAATACAGGGGGCGTTTCCTTAATGATTAAAAATTCGGAGGGGAATACACCAAAATCGGGCATACTAGCCAAACCCAGCAAGGCAGCGGCTCCCACCAACACAGCAAATAAACCTGATACTGCAACAGCTACCATGAGGACGCCCACTAATACACGTAACAAAGGACCTATTTCCCGCAAGGCCTTACCTAGCCCATTCAATATTTTTCCAATGATGATGAAGGGTAGTAAAAACAATCGCTTCCAATCGCTATCGCGTACTTGGTGAATCTCTTCTTGATTCCGCTTGATATTGCTTTCGATATTGGAAATTGTAATGGGCTCCCCCTGCATTTCCATCTTTTCAGTTAAGGTATGGGCGGCCGGTGCAATAGCCCAAAGCAAGATGTAGATTAACACACCGGTTCCGAAAAAGAAGATCGAAATCACCCAAAGAAAGCGAACAATGCCAATATCTAAATTGAAGTAGGAAGCCACACCTGCTGCTACCCCGCCCAATACCTTGTTTTGAGGATCACGATAGAATTTCTTGATTTTTTGGGTATCCTCTAATTGATGTGTGCCTGGGAACGCGATCCACATGGCGATATAGGCAATCAATAGCAAACCGCTAAGAATAGCGAAATCGTCCTCCATACCTGTATCCAGCATGCCATTTACGGGAACTCCTCCTAAAAACACTAAAAGTAGGATCAACCTCACCCATAAGGGGTCTAGGGTGTAATAATGAGCAATTCCGGCCGCCACTCCCCCTATAATTTTCCGCTTTAAATCCCGGTAATAACGGCGCTTTCCGGGCAGTGCCCCTGAATGAGCATCTGAATCAGGTCGGGCTCGAGACGATAATGGTTCCGAAATAAAATCGTCGGACTGTTCGGCAGCTTCAAAATCCGACACTTCCCCCATCGCTTTGATCAGCTCGGAAACGTCATCTACCGAAATCACCTGTTTATTTTCCTGCTTCTGTTTAAGAATAAAGCGTTCGGCTATCCTACTTTCAATGTCTGCAATGATTTCGGCATTGTCCTCAAAACTGGAAAAATAGTAGTGTACCGACGCTAGGTATTGCCGAAGCTTGTCGTAACCATCTTCCTCAATGTAAAATATTTGACCGGCAATATTGATACTGATTGTCTTTTTCATATTGGTACGGAGTCCTTTTATTTATAAAGTAGCCTTAGGGGTGGTTCAATGATCGGTGGATTTTTGATTCGTGTCTGTTTTCCCGATGATGGTGGTGACCGATTGCTGTAGTTCGTCCCAGGTCGATTGCATGGCTACGAGAAATTCACGCCCCTTTTCAGTGAGTACATAATACTTACGGGGAGGGCCAGAAGTAGATTCCACCCATTTATAATCTAGAAAACCCGCATTTTTTAACCGTGTTAACAAGGGGTAAAGCGTTCCTTCAACAACCATGATCTTCGCTGAGGTAAGCTCTTCGAGCATATCCGAAGCGTAGACCTCACCCCTTGAGATGATGTGCAGAATGCAGAATTCCAGTATCCCCTTCCGCATTTGCACCTGAGCATTTTCAATATTCATATCCACTGAAAAAAATTGTAAATGGCGGGTAAGCACATCTTACCCGAGGTCGGAGCACCTACGCAAAAAAGCGTCATGGCCTAGCACCTCCCTTCGCGGTAATCAACCGACCAGACAAATGTAGTGGATAGTACTTTGTTATGCAAGGTACTAGGTTATTTTTTTTCGAGAAGATTTTTTTCCTTATTCTCCGATAATCACTTCTATACCAAATTCTTCGAGGGCGGTGACCATTTCCGGGGCTACGCCCGAATCGGTTATTACGTACTGCACCTGCTCAAATTCGCAGATTTTGGCGATTCCTTTACGGCCAAACTTTGTGTGGTCGGCCAGGATCACGACAGACTGTGCGGTGCGGATCATTTTCTGATTGAGTCCGGCTTCCGTTAGGTTACTGATGGTAAAACCGAAATCCAGATCAATGCCGTCTACTCCAAGAAACAAGAGACCACAACTGACATATTCCAGCATATATTCGGCAAAGTTTCCGGCTACGGAGGACGAATTGGGTCGAATTAACCCACCAAGTTGAAGCACTTCCACATTTTTCCGATGCGAAAGCTCCATAGCCACCTTTAAGGCCGGAGTGATGACCGTAAGGGGACGCTCGGGAGAGAGATGTCGAGCAAATTCAAAAACGGTGGTCCCTGATCCGATCATCAAGGCATCGTGTTGACCGACTAGCGCCATGGCAGCTCGCGCAATCTGCTGCTTTTCCGATGCATTAATATGTTGCTTTTCCTGAATTGGTCGCTCCAGTGCGTAGGGGTTTTGAAGGGAGGCTCCCCCATGGGTCCGAAACAACAATTTCCGCTCCTCCAGCACTTTCAAATCCTTGCGGATGGTAACTCCCGACACCTCCAGTTGATCACTCAACTCCTGTATCGTCACCCGATTCTTCCTCTGCAGTTCTTCTAATATAAACTGATGCCTTTCTGTTATCGTCATTAAAATGAAACATTTTTAAATCCCTACCCTTCTAATTAACCTTTTAATCCAATAAACAACTTCAATTATCAAATTTGAACAGCTAATATATTTCATTTTAATTAACTTTTTATTTAAATTCCTTAAATTTTCTTTCGATTTACTTGTAAATGTAAAGTCCGGTTCATTGTTTTGTAGCTTGTCACCTTAGTGACTCATCGCGATAAAATTTTAAAATTTTCCATTATTCCTGTTCCACTATGCCTTCTACCAATACCCTTGGCCTTCCCC
>JBAYRB010000381.1:0-3814 GCA_041676905.1 Spirosomataceae bacterium | reverse complement strand
GATCGGTCATTTTACCCACGAGAAGAATCCCTTGTCGGCAGCAGCGGGTCTTGCAGGTATCGAGTACATCGAACAACGTAAGTTGGTCGAAAATTCAGCTCGACTGGGTGAATATTTACTTCAAAAATTGAGGGAATTAAAAGAACGCTTCCCCGTCATTGGTCATGTTGCCGGCAAAGGCTTGCATATTGGAGTAGATTTGGTAAAAGATCCACAGACCAAAGAGCGTGCAGATGACTATGCGGAAATAATCATGTACGACTGTTTGAAACAGGGAGTTGCTCTCAAAATTATTGAGGGGAATATTTTAACGATGCGGCCTTCCCTGGTCATCAATAAGTCGGAATGCGATTTGATTGTAGATACTTTAAAAATTGCTTTAGAACGTAACCAACTCAAATGTTAAACCCATGACTTTTAACCTTAAATCTAACCTCTTGTTTTTGTTGGCGGCCGTTTCGTTGCTGGTCGCCTGCCAGGAACCCGCAAAAAAAGGTCCTTCCGGTATTGAACACGTGATCGTGATCGGTGTTGACGGCCTGAGTCCGGATGGGTTGAAAAAAGCTCAAACGCCGGTTATGGACAGTCTTATTGCTTCGGGAGCCGTCAAATGGACAGCCCGGACGGTGATCACGTCGGCAAGCAGCCAAAACTGGGCTTCGATGCTGATGGGCACAGGTCCGGAAATTCACGGAATTATTAACAACGACTGGGAAATTGATAATCATGAGTTACCTCCGGTAGTACGTGAGAAGGATGGTAGATTTCCGACAATTTTTAGTTTACTCCGCAATCAGCGCCCTGAGGCGGAAATTGGGGTTGTATATCACTGGTCGGGTTTCGGCCGACTTTATCAAAAAGATGCCGTTTCTTTCGATCGGAATTTAAAGTCGGAAGATTCAACAACGGCCGTTTTTGCAGAATATGTCCGGGAAAATAAGCCCGTGTTGGGTTTTATGCACCTGGATCATGTGGATGGAGCAGGCCATCGTCATGGACATGGAAGTGAAGGTTATTACCAATCGATTTCCAAAACTGATTCGCTGGTAAAACAAGTAGTCGATGCCATTCACGCTGCCGGGATTGCTCAAAAAACGTTGTTAATGATCGTTTCGGATCATGGTGGTTTTGGACGTGGGCATGGCGGTTATACTACCAATGAAATGGAGGTGCCAGTAGTGTTTTGCGGTGCGGGGGTTCGTAAGGGTTATGAAATTGTTCAGCAAGCTGCCGTTTATGACATTGGGCCTACCATTGCCTTTGCCCTCGGAATCGATACCCCTTATGAATGGACCGGACGCCCCCTTAAAGCGGCATTCGATGGTTTTTCAGAACCGGAAAATAATTGGGGTGGAGCCAGGAACATTGCTTCTCCCATTATTAACCCAGCCGGTGAAATGTACAAAAAAGCAGGAGGAATTTACGTGGATCAAACAGCATCCGTCTCCATTACGCCTGCAGATCCAGCGCATACCACACGGTACACCCTGGATGGAACCGAGCCCGATGCGAGCTCACCTGTATATAATGAACCTTTTCAGGTAGAGAAAACTACCGTGGTGAAAGCGAAATCGTTCGATGATCAAGGAAATGTAAGTCCGGTTTCCGTTGCTTATTTCCGGATCGTACCTTCGGATAAAAGCCATGGCGTTAAGACCACTTTTTATAACCTCAATGCGCCTGAAAAATTGCCTGTTTTTGAAAAACTAAGGGGGGGACAGGCTTGGGATGAATGGGAAATTACCCCTAATGAAGAGAAAATCATGGCTTTACTTCAGCCGGGGAATTCCAGTTTCGGTCTGGTGATTGAGGGTTTTTTGGAAATAGATGAACCGGGTAGATACCGTTTTTATACCCATTCGGATGATGGTAGCAAACTTTATGTCAAGGGGGAAAAAATCGTGGATAATGACGGTCCGCATGCCATGCGTGAACGGTCGGGAGCGGTAACCCTCACGTCGGGGAAACACCCAATAAAGGTGGAATACTATAATGGAGAAGGGAGTGGCTGGCTGGAGGCTTATTACCAGGGACCCGGTGTACCTAAACAGTTAATCCCTGCCGATAAACTATATCGAACACTTTAATTCCATTAAACAGGCCAAGGGATGGAAAAGACAAAAATAAATCGGACTGAAGGAGACGTTAATATTTCGCCGGCTCGCGAATCCTGGTATCAGGTAATCGCCCATGCCGATACGATGCGTTTGCTTGATGAAGACGCAGATGTGTTCCTGCATCAGTCCTTGTCGACCCCCTGTTTGGACGTCTTGCAATCTTGTAACGGAATTTATTTAACCGACCTACAGGGGAAGACCTATATGGATTTTCACGGGAATAACGTCCATCAAGTGGGGTATGGGAACACGTATATACTAGATCGTGTAAAAGCCCAATTAGACGAACTTTGTTTTTCTCCCCGGCGCTATACCAACCGCCCGGCCATTGAATTAGCCCGCAAATTAGGGTCTTTAATGCCCGGAGACTTAAAACGTGTGCTTTTAGCTCCTAGTGGTGCGAATGCTATCAGTATGGCATTGAAATTAGCCCGATACGTGACCGGCAAGCACAAAATTGTATCGCTATGGGATTCGTTCCATGGCGCTAATTTGGATACGATATCGGCCGGTGGTGAGACCGATTTTCGGAAGGGAATGGGGCCACTGATGCCCGGTGTTGAACGAATCCCACCGCCCATGTCCTACCGCGGCCCCTTTAGCGAACAGGACACTGACCAGCTAGTCTATGCAGACTATCTCGAATATGTGATAGAAAAAGAAGGGGATATCAGTGCTTTTTTGATCGAAACAATTCGAAATACAGATGTACAAATCCCTACCCAGGCCTATTGGAAAAGGGTTAAAGAAATCTGCCAACGTCATAATGTATTGATTATCCTCGACGAGATTCCGATTGCCTTCGGGCGTACCGGGAAAATGTTTGCCTTTGAACATTACGACATTGAACCCGACATCATTTGCCTAGGTAAAGGGTTAGGAGGAGCCGTTTTTCCCATCGCAGCGATGGTGACACGCGAGCGATTTAACGTGGCTGGCGACATCTCTTTGGGGCATTTTACACACGAAAAGAGCCCTATCGGAAGTGTCGCCGCATTGGCCATGTTAGCTTATTTGGAAAATCACAAAATCCTGGAAAAAGTTAGACAAGACGAACTTTTTATGCGGGAGGCTTTGATGGACTTAAAAAATAAATATAGGCTAATTGGCGATATCCGGGGAATTGGTCTGTTATGGGGAGTTGAATTAGTCAAAAACCGTACGACGAAGGAAAAGGCGACAGCTGAGGCTGAAGCTATTATGTATGATTGTCTTGCCAATGGACTAAGTTTTAAACTCTCCCAAGGGAACGTCATTCAATTATCGCCTCCGCTGATCATCACTCGGGAAGAGTTGAAACAAGCACTTTTGATACTCGAGCAAGCTATTTCTAAAACCTCAACTACGTTACGATGACCAACCCAAGACCTTCCAAAATTGGACAAATGCTCAGCAGACACCGGGTTATACTGGTCATTTGGGCGTTGACGGCTTCCTTTGGGGCTTACTTTTGTATGTATGCTTTCCGAAAACCCTTTAACACCGGTTTGTATGAAGGACTTGTTTTGTGGGGTATGTCCTATAAAACGATTTTAATCATTACTCAGGTGGCTGGGTATATGGTATCCAAATTTATTGGAATCAAGGTGATATCAGAGCTAAGCCCTAACCGGCGGACAATATTGGCCTTGACCTTAATCGGAATAGCGCATACATCCTTGTTACTTTTTGGATTGGTTCCTTATCCCTATAATTTT
>JBAYRB010000380.1:0-3822 GCA_041676905.1 Spirosomataceae bacterium | reverse complement strand
TTTCTCAAGTCGAACCCCGTTGAAATGAAGCATATCATCGACGAATTTCAACGCGTGGCTTTAGCAAACCCCGAAGTAGCTTTCACCCTCCACCATAACCAGGCCGAGGTTTTTAATCTCCCCAGTGGGAAGCTCGTCCGGAGGATCACCGATATTTTTGGAAAAGGCTATCGTGAGCAATTGGCTTTTTGTCAAGAGGACACTTCTTTACTGAGTATCCGCGGGTATATCGGCAAACCCGAATTCGCAAAAAAGACGAGAGGGGAGCAGTTCTTCTTTGTTAACAATCGCTATATCAAAAGTAGCTATTTGCACCATGCCATTGTTTCGGCATTTGACGGTACGCTCCCAGAGGGCAGTCATCCCTTCTATACGTTGTTCATTGAAATTGACCCAGCTCATATCGACATCAACATCCATCCTACGAAATCGGAAATAAAATTCGACGACGAACGGTCTGTTTACGCAATTATTATGGCAGCTGTGAGGAAAGCCATTGGCGTATACCATTTAGGCAGCTCTATCGACTTTGACAATGATGTGAATTTTCTCCGATCCCAGGGAGGGCCAAAACCCGTATCGTTTCCAGGCTCCACTTCGTCGGAGTGGAACAAGGAACGGAGTGGAGATCGTTTTTCTGGAAACCATAGCGTACAAGATTGGGTCAAGCTTTTCGAAGGCTTGGATGTACGAGAAGATGAAAAATCGAATCCTGGTTTTATCGATTTCCCCAAGGATAGCCCGCAGTCGTTCACAGTAGCTAGCCGCGCCAATCAAATGGCGACCGAGCGAATCAATCCCCCAACAACAGAAGCGGCTTATTTCCAGCTTTTTAATCGCTATATTATATCGCAAAGCGCCGAAGAGACGCTAATGATTGATCAGCGAGCAGCTTGGGAGCGGATTCTTTATGAGCAATACCGAAATATGCTTACGCGTCGCAGCGGGGGAAGTCAGCAATTACTTTTCCCCAAAACGCTGCAACTTTCGCCTGCCGATATGCAACTCGTACAGGATACGCGCACCTCTATTCGAAGCTTGGGGTTTGAGTTTGATGATATGGGCACCAATACGATTATCATTCGTGGTGTACCGTCGGACCTACCTGATGAAAATGAACAGGACATGTTCGAAGAATTACTGGATCAAATCCGGCAAAATTATACAGAATTGAAACTGAGCCGTCCGGATGGTTTGATTCGATCCTTAGCGAAGCGTTTTGCACCAAAATATAATGTAAAAATGAGCCCTCAAGAAATTCGGGAAATGCTTACCCGGTTGTTTGACACTTCCGATCCGAATCGAACTCCTGGGGGCGAACCCATCATTATCAAATTATCTCTAGAAAAATTGGCCTCCATTTTTAGGTCCAATTTCAGGAACCAATAGAATCCTAAATTGATTAGAAAATAAACACTGCTCGTACTGGCGGTAATTTACGATCACTACAGACAACCATCTCATGTTTCAAATTACACCCGTCGTAAGGAATTTACTGATTGCCAATATTGCCTTTTATTTTTTGGATCGAAATTTTGATCTCACCTCACATTTTGCGTTAAGATCGTTTCTTTCACCCGAATATCGTCCCTATCAATATGTGAGTTATATGTTTCTGCACGGTGGCTTTGGTCACCTTTTCAGCAACATGTTTGGACTTTTGATATTCGGTCCTTTGTTGGAAAGGATTTGGGGGCCTAAACGCTTTTTAATCTTTTATTTCGTAACCGGTATCGGAGCGGGCATGCTCTTCTCCGGCATTAACTATTTCGAATTAAACTCCATCAAACAAGCGCTACTCGTTTATCTTGACAACCCCAATCCGCAAGGGTTAATCGATTTTCTTAAGGGAAACGCCGAGTTTTATTATCGTTCCCAACAAGCCTTTATCAACGCTTTTGATGCCAACCCTACCAGTCCGCAACTGATTGCACAGAGCAAGGAGATGGCTCGAATGGTGTATGAATTCAACGTGAATATTCCCATGGTGGGTGCATCCGGGGCTATTTTCGGCATCTTAATGGCGTTCGGTATGCTATTTCCCAATACCGAATTATTCATGTTATTTATCCCTTTCCCCATAAAAGCTAAATATTTTGTTGCTTTTTACGGACTTTATTCTTTATATGCAGGTATTCAGAATTCGCCTAACGATAACGTAGCGCATTTCGCCCATCTTGGCGGAATGCTATTCGCCTATTTACTATTAAAATATTGGGGATCCAGCCGACAAAAATTTTATTAAATAACCATGGCAGGTTTGCTCGACAATTTGAAAAGCGAAATAAACAAGCCGGACAACGCGCTTGTCAAACTGATATTGCTCAACGTCGGCGTTTTCGTTCTGTTACTATTATTACGAATCATTTTCACGTTAAGTAACCAGGAAGGTATTTACCAGACCTTTGTTGACTTATTACGAGTTCCCTCCGCATTACCGGAGTTGGTTCGTAAACCCTGGACGGTTTTCACCTATTTCTTCGCCCACGAGGAGGTTCTCCATATCCTATTCAACATGCTCTTCCTCTATTGGTTCGGAAGGTTGATTGATGAATACCTTGGAACTCGGAGGCTGGTGGCACTTTACGTACTAGGTGGGTTGGCGGGGGCTTTCGCCTACGTTTTAATCTACAATGTCTCGCCTTATTTCCAAAATGTGGTCGGTATATCCCGAATGTTAGGCGCTTCGGCTTCCGTATTTGCTGTGACCGTCGGCGCGGCAACCCTGCTCCCCAACTACACATTCAATCTGTTGCTCTTAGGTCCCGTTCGGATCAAATACATTGCGTTATTTTACATTATACTATCGCTGGCACAGTCGGTAGGCCCTAACGCTGGCGGAAATTTAGCCCACGTCGGGGGTGCTTTAATCGGGTTCATCTTCATTAAGTTATTGCAAACCGGGAATGATTTGGGAAAACCGATTTATGCCATCGGAGAAGCCTGGAATCGACTGTTTCGAAAGAAATCCAACATTCGGGTCACCTATAGCGCTAAAACGGTCCAACGTAGCACGACCACCTACGCACGCCCTACTGCTGCTTCCCGAACCGTAGAAATGCCCGATCAGGACGAGGTGGATTCAATTCTCGACAAAATTTCACAATCGGGTTACGAGAGCCTGACCAAAGAAGAAAAACAAAAGCTTTTTAGGGCAAGTCAGCGCAAATAGCCTTTCCCCGGATACTGTTAGCGGGAAAAAAACCACAACCTCACGAAAAAAGCCGCGTAAATCAACAATCCTGACACACAACTATATATTAGTTTATTATTTTAAATAACTTTGCAACCACACCAATATTCATCATTTTGGCCTGAGGCCTTCGGACAATGCTAATTTCACCGGGAAACTTATTGTCGAAAATCAATTCTCCTGAAGATTTACGCAAACTGAAACCTTCGGAACTACCCCAGGTTTGCAATGAACTGAGGCAATACATTATTGATATCGTTTCAGTTTACGGCGGGCATTTTGGTGCCAGTCTGGGTGTAGTAGAGCTTACCGTCGCCCTGCATTACGTTTTCAATACACCCGACGATCAATTAATTTGGGATGTAGGTCACCAAGCGTATGGGCATAAAATTCTTACGGGAAGAAGAGAACGATTTCACACCAACCGTACCTTGGGGGGGATTTCTGGCTTCCCAAATCGGAAAGAAAGTAAATACGACGCCTTCGGTGTAGGTCATTCATCCACTTCGATCTCGGCCGCCTTAGGGATGGCTGTTGCGTCCGACCTCCTTGAAAACAATAAAAAAAGACAACATATAGCGGTTATCGGCGACGGAGCGATGACAGCGGGTCTAGCCTTTGAAGGAATG
>JBAYRB010000379.1:0-3822 GCA_041676905.1 Spirosomataceae bacterium | reverse complement strand
CACCCCGACCCTCTCCTCTGAGGAGAGGGAGTTGGAAGATCGTGGGGAAAATACCCGTTACATTAACGAACAGCATCCCCCCCTCGCCTCGAAGGAGAGGGGGCAGGGGGGTGAGGTAACCTACCTTTCCATCTCCGCCAAAAACGGTACGGGCATTGAAGATTTAAAAAGTGCACTGACGCGACTTGCTAATTCAGGGGTGCAATCCGACACCATCGTCACCAATCTGCGTCACTATGAACACCTAGTCAAAACCCACCAGGCGCTCAACGATGTCGTCCGCGGAATGGACGAAGGCATCACTGGCGACTTCCTGGCCCAGGACATCAGGCTGGCGTTGTACCATCTGGGAGAGATTACGGGCACCATTGTAGCCGATGACCTACTGGCGAATATTTTCGGTAAGTTTTGTATTGGGAAGTAAGATAAAATATCCATTCCAAGGAATCGTAAACTCCTGCGAATGTACCGGGACTTGGCGTAGGTTAAACAGAAGGTTTGGGTTCAAAGTTCACTCCCATCCCATTCCGAAAATATTTCTCAAAAAAAGCCGCTTGTATGGCACAAGCAAGAACGGCAAAAACTACTACCATGCACATCATCTAAAATCCGGCTGAACTATCTTCCTTATTACCGAAGAATACCACGAAAGAACTGCTACTTCGACTAGAACAATGAACGACGCCAGAAAGCATTTAGAATTTCAGAAGGCGTCCACCACGCTTGGGGAAAAAGAATTGATATGTCAGAAATAACCCAATACTCGGAAAATTTGATAGAGTGATGCAAAAAAGGCAATAGATGCCACGTTTCCGTAGAGTATAAACGGAACAGAATTTACCTCCATCTAATTTAGGTTTGCAACCTGACCTTCGAGTTGGGGAAAACGTAACAACGCGTACAAAGTTAGTAGTGCTATAGTCACAACCACCGCCTGTAGAAAAATTATCAGTCCGTTATTCTTAGCACAATCGATTTAGGTTTTTTCTAAAACGTTAAATGTTTAAATATCACTATCTGCCACGCAATCGATAGGAACGTGCTAATAGGCGAGAGACCTCCCCAGTAAAACCTATCGAAAACAGGCTTTTATAGGCAAAAGTTACGTCTACCTGACCCCATGAAAACCTACGGAAAGTTCTGTTTCCCAATACTCATCCTGTTCTTGACCATCCAAGCGAATGCGCAGAGCGATACCTTACCCCAACGTCTCAAGCGTAGCGAAAGTTTTCTCGGCATTCACTTCGACTTCCATGCCAATAAAAACGACCGGGATATCGGCAAAAACACTACCCCCAAGATGGTCCGGGCTATCCTCGACAAAGTCAAACCCGATTATATTCAGATCGACTGCAAAGGGCATGAAGGTTACACTAGTTATCCGACAAAAGTTGGTAACCCAGCTCCCAGCATTGTCGGCGACCCACTAAAAATATGGCGCCAGGTCACCGCTGAAAAAAGGGTTTCTCTTTACATGCATTATTCGGGGGTATGGGACGCCCGCGCCATCGAACTCCATCCGGAATGGGCAGCCATTAACCGTGACGGCATGGCGAACAAAAACATGACATCGGTATTCAGCCCCTATGTCGACGAACTGCTAATTCCCCAACTGAAAGAGTTAGCCGGTGTGTATGGCGTGGACGGCGTATGGGTCGATGGCGAATGCTGGGCTACCGTGCCTGACTACGGTGAGAGAGCTATAAAACTTTTCCAAGAGCAAACAGGCATCACCACGATCCCTAAATCGCGTAATGACCCCCATTGGTTCCAATGGATGCAATTTCACCGGGAAGCATTCCGTAGTTATATGCGCCACTATGTTGCAGCGGTTCGAACAGCCTATCCTGACTTCCAGATCTGCAGCAATTGGGCGTTCACCGACCATATGCCTGAACCTGTTTCGATACCGCTCGACTTCCTTTCGGGCGACTACAGCCACAACAACAGTGTCAATTCAGCCCGTTACTCGGGCCGCTACCTGGTTCACCAGGGCATTCCCTGGGATCTTATGGCATGGAGTTTTTCTAAAGCCCACGACTCCCTACCCTGGAAACAAAAAACAGCCGTCCAACTTAAACAGGAAGCAGCCGTAGTTCTTGCGCTTGGAGGCGGTTTTCAGGCCTATTTTACCCAACGTCGAGATGGGTCGGTTAAATTAGACGAACTCGAGGTAATGGCTGAAGTTGCGCGTTTTGCTCGTGAACGTCAACCCTATTGTCACCATTCCGTTCAGATTCCCCAAGTCGCCCTACTCTATTCTACCGAGGCCTATCAACGGGAAGCCCCGGGTTTATTCAGTCGCTATGCAGGAAATAACCGTCTGCGTGGGATTTTACAAGCGCTTCTGGAAGGACAAAACAGCGTCGATATTGTGAGTGAACATACGCTAGGTAGAAACCTAAAAAGATTTCCGCTTATCGTTATCCCTGAATGGAATTACCTCTCCCCTGTTTTTCGCAACGATTTGGTCCTCTACGTGAAGGCTGGTGGAAGCTTACTTATTATCGGAAAAGAAACCGCTGAACTATTTAGAGATTTAATTCCTGACGATTTGTTCATAGGGATCGCAAAATCGACTTCCCTCGGAAAAGGTCAAATCGGCATAATTCAGGAAAATTTGGGTTTAAAATACCTGGAAAACAGTAGTGAATCGATACGTGAACAGATTAATTCGATGGTTCGCACCCTATTTCCAGATCCCATCGTAGAGGTTCGGGGAACACCCTGGGTGGATATATCCGTCTCCAGACTAAACAATAAAAAAATGATTCATCTGGTCAATACTTCCGGTGATCATAAGAATCAGACTTTTATTGAAGAAGTAGCCCCACTACCAGCCCTTGATATAACCATCCGAAGTGAAAGCAGACCCAATCGTATAGTCATGCAACCTCAAGGGAAGGAGCTCAACTTTAGCTATCACGAGGGTAAAGTACATTTGATAGTAGATCCCATCGAAATTTACGATATCCT
Source organism: Spirosomataceae bacterium (assembly GCA_041676905.1). Taxonomy (GTDB): domain Bacteria; phylum Bacteroidota; class Bacteroidia; order Cytophagales; family Spirosomataceae; genus Ravibacter. The sequence goes on along the minus strand of JBAYRB010000379.1, from coordinate 846 downwards.
GGTCATTGAGTAAAAAAGTCTAAGATGAGATATCTCTACATTGCATTAGGGTTATTAGCCTTTTCACCCATCTACTCCCAATCGATACTTCTGAAATGGGAAGCAATAGCACCGGGTGTTTGGAAAGCAGTTGTGGGACAACCCGAATCCATTCACCTCCTCGGGGTAGCGGGTATCAGCCCCAAGACCCAAGTCTTAAATAAATTGGGGGAACGCAATTTTCCGGAATTTCAAAAATCCGCAGTTTATGAAATTTTCGACCATAAGGTATACCTGCGCTTTCCCTTGAAGGAAAAAGAACAACTCTATGGTCTTGGTTTGAATTTCAAATCTGTCAGACAGAGAGGAACCGTCAAAACGCTCCACGTCGATCATTACGGAGGCCGGGATGACGGTCGCACCCACGCCCCCGTTCCATTTTATGTTTCGGACCAGGGATACGGTATATTAATCAACTCGGCTCGATACCTAACGGTTTATGCTGGGACTGGAGTCCGGAAAGACAGTCCCAACCCACCCGAAGAAAAGGATCGGAATACCCGAAAAGACTGGGATGCCAATCCTTATTCTGATGCCGTAGAAGTATTAGTACCCGCCACCGGAACCGAAGTTTTCTTATTTGCCGGTAATACCCCCTTGGAAGTAGTGCAACGCTATAATCTTTACACAGGGGGTGGTGTATTACCACCCTTATGGGGATTGGGGTTTACCCATCGAACCCCTACCCTTTTTACCGACAAGGACGTTTTAAATGAGGTGGAAGAGTTCGAAAAAAAAGGATACCCGCTGAGTTTTGTAGGCCTCGAACCGGGTTGGCAATCTCATGCCTATCCCAATAGTTTCGTT
>JBAYRB010000378.1:0-3828 GCA_041676905.1 Spirosomataceae bacterium | reverse complement strand
GTTATCTAAAGCAGCTCTATAAGATTTTCGGAGACTGGGAAATGGTCCTAGCAGCCTATAACTGCGGACCAGGAAACGTAAGGAGAGCGATCCGTCGCACCGGTAGGAACGATTTCTGGGGCATCTACCACGCTTTACCCCGTGAAACGAGAAACTACGTTCCCCAGTACGTTGCAATGGTCTACATGATGCACTACGCTCAAGATCATGGCATCGTTGCCAGCGAACAGAAGCTCTTACCCGTCGCCGATACTATTAACGTCAAAGGCTACCTTAATCTCAGAACTTTTGCCGAGTTAAGTGGTATGACCATTGACGACATTTACGAACATAATCCACACATCGTGGGTACTTATATTCCAGCTTCCAACCAAGGGATTACACTTAAGGTTCCTGCCGTAAACACAGCCATGGTGAAGGATTACATGCTGGCGATTCTGGATTCGTCGTCTCGCGTGCCCGCATCACATGGAGTTATGCTTGCAGGCGAAACACGTAAGGTAAAGGATGGCTATGAGATCATTACCACTAGTGTGAGACATTCGGTAAAAAGTGGGCAAACCCTCTCGGGCATCGCAAGTCGCTACGGAACTACCGTGGCACAGCTAAAAAATTGGAATAATCTTAAAAGTAATAATATACGGGTAGGGCAGCGGTTGGTTATCCAACAGACTGTCCGTCGACGAATTCAGGAGGAAGCCCCCAAACCGAAACCCGTCGAAGTGGCTGAGCCGCAGGTGATACTTGCTTCTTTGAATACTTCAGCTCCTGAGGAAGTAGAACCACCCGTGAATGAGGAGGATGTTGAATCCCTAATCGATTTAAATGCTGAAATCGTTCAAGAAGAAACTCCAGCTATGGAAGAAACGGTGCCCGAAAAGGAGGTCACCCTAATTCCGGAACTTCCCGCAGGCACTGTGATGACCGAAGAAATATTTCTTGCGCGACAAGCGGCACGGTTAGAGCAGTTGAATAAACAGAAGGAAGTCACCAAAGCTGCTTCATCGGTGGAAATGAAAAAAATGAATCCTGCAACGGGTAATCCACCAGCTAAAAGCTCGCCTAAAAATTCTACTATCGAGCATACGGTTCAAAAAGGCGAGACCTTATACAGTATTGCTCGAAAGTACCGCGTAACAGTTTCGGACCTCATTGACGCTAACCAACTGAATGGAACGACATTAAAGGTCGGTAAGATATTGGTGATCCTAACCGATAAAGCGAAGTCGTCTACAGGCCAGCAAAACCCGATCTATCATGTTGTTCAAAAGGGGGACACCCTCTGGGATATCTCAAGGAAATACGGACTGTCTGTTGATAAAATCAAAAAGGTGAACAATATCAAGGGGAATTCTCTTAAAACGGGGATGAAAATCCTTATTTCAGGCTAATGTTCCTCTTTTTGGGAGAAATAACGAGAGAGCCCCACCGCAAGGTTTCGGGGTTCTCTGCTTTTTCATATATTGTCAAACAAACCGCCCAAGAGCATTTTCTTGGAGGAAGTTGGGTTGAAAAAGTTGACAGAAATATACCAGTTTAGTTGTATTCCAGATGATCGCCTATATATCGGGTAGTTTGACGCATAAGGAGCCTTCAATAGCAATAATTGAAGCGCATGGTGTAGGATATGAAATGAGGATTTCTTTGCAAACCTATGGCGCACTCCCGGACAATGGAAGCCCTTGCCGACTATTTACCTACCTAAATATTCGGGATGATGCACACGTGTTATACGGATTTTGGGAGTCCGAAGAAAAACATCTTTTTTTGCATCTGATAAGTGTCACGGGGATCGGTCCTGCCATAGCGCTGATTATGCTTTCATCGATGTCGGCATCTGAAATTAGGACAGCCATTCTCCAGGAGAACATTCGAGCCATACAATCGATAAAGGGGATAGGGGCGAAGACCGCACAACGTCTGATTTTAGAGTTGAAAGACCGAATTCTCAAGGATGGTTTTGTGTCGGATGCACCGACACCGGAAGCAGGTAATCAACGAAGTGAGGCGTTGTCAGCCCTTGTAACACTAGGCGTAGCCCGAGCAACAGCAGAGAAAAGCATCGATGCGATCCTCAAGAAATATGGCAATTCGATCAGTGTGGAAGAGTTGATAAAATTGTCATTGCGGTAAGGTTACGATTAGTTTTGAGGTAATTAAAAAATAATAAACCTGGTTCTTGCGTTTTTGCTTGGGTAGCGTCGCATTAACCTCCTACAGATAACTCGAAAATTGGTCAGATATTTTGTATAAATATATTTACCAAACTTTTTTTCGTGCGTCAATGCTCTTGGTGGTCGCCGTGTATATGGCTGCGGTACCGGTTGATTTTGTGCCGGAACAACCGCTTCCGTTGATCTACACCGACCCTCAAAACCATGTCCCAACGATCCTAACGACTGCTCCCGATACCCTTCCCGACACTTCAGGAAGCAGAGTTGAGCGTACCGGCAGTGGAACGAAACTGAATTGGAAAGATTACTATAGAAATCGGTTCTTAGAGCCAAGACCCCGTTCACCCATTTACCAGAAAGCTCCCTCCAATGTTTCGACCGAGATTATGTTGGCCCCTACCGGCGATATTGTCATCTCCGAACAAATTCGCACCGACAAGGGAAACCTAGAATACCGACCCACCGAAAGCATCGATTTGGATACCTATAATCAAATCCAAAATCAAAGAACTTTCAATACGTTGTTGCGAGAATACGCCTCTCGGTCTGATGTAACACGGGAAGGACGACTTTCCCCGAAATTGGATTTGCCCCCTTCCTTGGATCGATTGATCGGGGACGATTTTCTGGATATGATGCCCAATGGGTTTGTTACCATGGACATAGGGTTTATCAATCAATTCAACGACAACCCTTCCATCCCCATTCGCCAACGGAGGAATTTCGACTTTGTGTTCAAACCACAAATCAACATTAACTTCAATGCGAATATCAGCGAACGCTTAGGTTTCTTAACCAACTACGACACGAAAGCCAGTTTCAAGTTTGAGAACATGCTCAAACTAAACTATAAGGGGAAGGAAGAAAACTTTATAAAATCGATTGAGGCTGGAAATATCAATTGGCTTACCAACAGCCAACTGATTCCGGGAATGCAAAACCTGTTCGGGTTAAAAACGGAAATGCAGTTCGGCCGACTTAACGCAACTTTCGTCGCATCTCAACAGCGGTCCCGGAAGGAGCGAATCGTACTTAGAGGGGGAACGCAAGGCCGGGAATTTGAAATTCGATCGGATAGTTATGAAGAAAATAGACATTTCTTCTTATCTCATCTATTTAGAAACCAATACGAAAGTGCCTTACGCAATCTCCCCAATATTACTTCCCCTGCGGTAGTAACCCGGGTTGAAGTTTATGTGACGAACCGAACTTCGAATACAACGACGCTCAGGAATATTGTAGGTCTAACCAATCTTACCGAGAATGAAGAATCCACGCCGGTGGATATGAAAGACGACCCACTCTATCGGAGTCTACAGGCAAACCCGGCATTTAGGCAAGTCGATCAAACCAATAATACCCTTACGTCACCACCCCTCTCATTAAGAAGAAATGTGGATTACGAGCTTTTAAGAGGGGCTAAAAAATTGGTGAGCGAACGCGATTATACCTTTAACCCGCAACTAGGATATATCTCTTTGACAGTACCCCTACGAAATGACGAGGTGCTGGCTGTCGCCTATGAATACACTTACCGGGGTAGGGTCTACAAGGTCGGAGAACTTACCGAAGACTATCAGAATCTTAGGGACGATGAAGTCGTTGCTTTGAAACTACTCAAATCCTCTACGGTACGAAATAACACGGATCAACC
>JBAYRB010000377.1:0-3835 GCA_041676905.1 Spirosomataceae bacterium | reverse complement strand
CTCGACGAATGGCATAGTTATAATCAGGATAAAGTGGTAGGTTGGATGATAGAAAATGGCAACCTTACCACAGACGGGAGCGGCGGTGATCTCACGAGCAACAAGGAGTTTGGTGATTTTGATTTACAATTTGAGTTCAAAATCCCACCCGCTAGCAACAGTGGCGTATTTTACAAGGTATTGGAAAAACCAGAAATCAAGCGTACGGTACATTCCGCGCCGGAATATCAAATAATCGATGATACGGGATATATCATTAAAAATGCGCAAGGGGAGACGATTCCACTACTCGAAACCCAAAAATCGGGTGCGAATTATGATTTACACCCACCCCTAACAAATAAAGCATTCCGCCCGGCAGGCACCTGGAACAAAGGCCGAATCGTGGTTAAGGGGTCGCATGTTCGGCATTACTTAAATGGCAAGTTGGTGGCCGACTACCATTACGGCGACGACCAATGGCAAAAACTTGTCCAGGAAAGTAAGTTCAAAGATTGGCCTTATGCTTCACCTCGTCATCGTGGAAAGATCGCCTTGCAAAGCCATAATGCGAAGGAAAAAATATGGTTCCGCAATATTAAAATTAAAGAGCTATAGCCACCATATTGACGTTTCTACATATGCCTGCAATTCCCTAGTTCCAAATCATACTCCCGGATTCGGTCTACTGGAGGTCATCGACCGACTGTTATTGGGCATTTTAAACAATTAATTAGTTTAGATGTACACGAAGGGATCATCCGTCCCTCGGACGGTATACGCCTATTGCAAATTTTCCACCAGAATGGCCGAGGCTCCTCCTCCCCCATTACATATCGCTGCAACACCGTATTTTCCCTTATTAGTTTTTAAAACATTTAACAAGGTTACCAAGATTCGGGCTCCCGAAGCCCCCAACGGATGTCCCAGTGCCACTGCACCTCCCCAAATATTTAACTTTTCTTGATTAATTTTCAAGAGTTGAGCATAGACCAAAGCAACCACGGAGAAGGCTTCATTAACTTCAAAATAGTCTATTTCATCTATCGACAGGTTCGCTTTTTCAAGTAATTTGGTGGTAGCCAATACGGGTGTCGTTGTAAACCATTGCGGTTCTTGCTCGGCTTCAGCGTAATGGACAATTCGTGCTAGTGGTTTGAAGCCTCCCCTTTCCAGTACCTCCTTACTGACCAGCACTAAAGCCGAAGCCCCGTCATTTAATGTGGACGCATTGGCTGCTGTAACAGATCCCTCCTCCGAAAAAGCCGGTTTCAAAAGAGGAACTTTCTCCGGAACAATTTTTAAGTACTCTTCGTCTTGATCAACCCACCTTGATACTCCTTTTCGTTGGGGCACTTCCACTTTGATAACTTCTTCCTGGAACCATCCCTTATCCCAGGCTGTTTTGGCTCGAGAATACGACCGAATCGCATAGGCATCCTGGTCCTCGCGTGAGATTGTATAACGCGAAGCGGTATGGTCACCACAAGTCCCCATGGCGGAGTGATCATAGGCGTCGGCCAGTCCATCCCGGACTAAACCATCGACTAAGCTCGCGTTGCCATAGCGGTAACCAAACCGCGCCTTTGGCAGGTAATATGGAATATTCGACATACTTTCCATTCCACCGGCCACTACAACATCTGCATCTCCCAGCATAATGGATTGGGTTCCTAATATCACAGATTTCAACCCCGAAGCGCACACCTTATTCACTGTTGTGCACACGACCGAATCAGGCAAACCGGCTCCACGAACAGCTTGACGTGCGGGTGCTTGCCCCAAATTGGCTGAAATGACATTCCCGACATAAGCTTCCTTAACCCACGAGGGATCCACGCTCGACCTACCTATCGCTTCCTTAATCGCTGTAGCTCCTAACTCGGTAGCGGAGATTCCAGCTAAGGCCCCGCCAAAACTTCCGATGGGTGTTCGCACCGCTGAAACGATATATACTTCCTCTCTCATAATCTTATTACTTCTCAATATTGTACAATTTATCAAACTTACCAATTCCCCCTTGTAATTGCAAACGTCAGAAGACTTATACCCATCCAAACCGGGAATTTGGCAACGTGATTTCGCATAGTAAACCTTAGGATTAATTTCGAATGATCATAGGGAAATTGAGTTAAAAATATTTATTAACAAAAATCGGAACCATCTATTTCGTTAAAATGTTGAAAAAATCGTATTCGGGAATTAACTTTGCGCCTCCAATCTTCTTATATTGAGGCCAAAATAAGTCTACTATTTTAGTATACTTAATAGACTAAAATGACATGAAGAGGGAATCAAGAACATTTGCTCCGGCGTAACTGTTTCTTATTCATTCACAAAACTGGCAGAAGTACAATTTCCAACCGTGTGAAAAAGCAGACCAAAACCATTCGTGTTCAAACCCCGAAAACGCAGTATCGGGAACATTCAAGTCCGTTATTCTTGACGAGTAGCTTCACTTTTGAATCGGCTGAACAAGGGAAAGCACTTTTTGATGAAACCGAATCCGGTAATCTTTACAGTCGTTTTTCCAACCCCACCGTCCAAGAGTTTATCGACCGAATGTGTTTGTTGGAAGGGTATGAAGACGGAGTAGCTACTTCTACGGGAATGGCTGCTGTGTTTGCTAGTTTTGCTTCTTATTTGAGTTCGGGTGATCATTTAATTGCAAGTCGTGCTTTGTTCGGTTCTGCCCATCAGATCATCACCCAGATTTTGGTGAAATGGGGTATTACCTATACCTATGTGGAAGCCACGGCGCCGGAAACTGAATGGGAGGCGGCTATACAGCCCAATACCAAAATGGTATTTTTGGAGACCCCATCCAATCCCGGACTGGAATTGGTAGACCTGGAGATGGTAGGTAAACTTTGTAAAAAGCACAATCTCCTATTGAATGTCGACAACTGTTTTGCAACTCCAGCCCTTCAAAATCCAGTTGACTTTGGAGCAGACCTGGTAGTACATTCAGCGACTAAATTTATCGAAGGACAGGGGCGTGTTTTGGGTGGTATCTTATTAGGGAGTAAGGAGCTCATAAAACCGGCTCGCTTTTTCTGTCGCCAGACTGGCCCTGCCCTATCGCCTTTTAATGCATGGCTTTTATCAAGAAGTCTGGAAACGTTGGAGCTCCGCATGGAAAAACATTCCCAAAATGCGTTGGCACTGGCTAAAGCATTAGAGGCTCACCCCTTAGTTAAGAAGGTAAACTATCCATTCTTACCCTCTTTTGCTCAATACGCATTAGCTCAAAAGCAAATGAAGGCCGGTGGTGGCATCCTTACTCTGGAGCTGGAAGGTGGTTTTCAACGCGTCAGTGCATTTATGAAAAACCTGACGATCGTTTCCTTGTCTTCGAATTTAGGCGACACCCGGACCATCATTACCAATCCTTACACGACCACCCATTCGAAGTTATCCGCTCAAGACAAACTTGAACTGGGTATTACGGAAGGAATGATCAGGGTGTCGGTAGGGCTTGAGGATATTGAAGATTTAATTGAAGATTTTACAAATGCGGTGGAAGTCTCCGCTAAGGCTGAGCTATCACAATAAAGTAGTACGACAACCATGTCCGACTTGAAAAATAAACTACCCTTGATCTCCCAGGCTTTGGAAGGCCAATCCGAAATTGAGTCGTTACGCATTCTCCAGGAACTATTTCCAGGTGAAGTCGTATTTTCAACCAGTTTAGGCTATGAAGATCAGGTAATTTCAGATATGATTTTCAGCAACGGCATCCCCATTGAAGTTTTTACACTCGATACCGGCCGTTTGTTTGAAGAAACTCAAAAAACGCTGCAGCGCACGAACAAGAGATACGCAACGCAGATCCGGACTTACTACCCGGAAACGG
>JBAYRB010000376.1:0-3848 GCA_041676905.1 Spirosomataceae bacterium | reverse complement strand
GATAGGCCAGGGAGTAAAATCGATCGAATGGTAGGTTTTGTGGATTTGGTGCCGACCTTATTGAGTATCACCGAAACACCCATCCCAGCCTATATCCAGGGAAATGCTTTTTTAGGGAAACAAAAAACCGAAGACCCAGGATATGTGTATATGTTTCGGGCACGAATGGATGAACGCTATGACTTGAGCCGCGCGGTTCGAGACAAAAAATACCGTTACATACGAAACTATATGCCCCACCGTATCTACGCCCAACCTATTGAATACCTTTTTAGAGCCCCTTCGATTCGATCTTGGGAAAATGCCTGTAAAGCCGGAAACTGCAACGAAATTCAGAACCTATTTTGGAATACAAAACCCCATGAGGAATTGTACGACACGGAAAACGACCCTTGGGAAGTACATAATTTAGCGGAAAACCCCCAATACCAAGATGTTTTAGAAAGAATGAGGCGTGCACATAGGGAATGGACCTTCCAAATTTTAGACGCAGGTTTTATTCCCGAAGCAGAATTAGCGCAACGTACGAAGGAGCAGTCTGCCTATGAATTGATGCGATCCGGAAAAATTGACTTGGACCGACTATTTAATGCGGCAGAAGCTGCCAGTTCAAAAGATTTCAATGCCGAAATCCTATTGGATTTTCTCAACGACCCCGAACCCTCGGTACGCTATTGGGGGGCTAACGGTTTACTGTTAGCACAGGAGAAAGCGCGCCCTTATCTGGATGTAATCAAAAAGGCAGCTCAGGACCCGGCTGAAAGTGTGAAAATTATTGCTGCTGAAACACTTTATCGTATGGGAGAAACAACCTTGGCTAGGAAGGCATTATTGGAGGTACTACAATCGGACAACCCCTATGCACGAACGCAGGCAATGAATGTGATCGACTACGTAAACGACCAAAGTAATGAGATCAAGAATTCGGTGCTAGCAATAGGTAAAAAGGCGGATACTTTTAAGGGATCGGACTACGACTTGAGAATGGTCAGATTTCTATTAGACAAGTGGAAAATAGATCCTAATAAAAACGGTATCAACCTAAACTGGTAAGCCCAACTTTGAAAGAGAATAACCAATAGGATAGCTGAACTTAGCTGTTTCGAAAAGGTCTTTCAGTCCAACCCAGTGCTGGACCAAAAGACCTACTGAACTTAAATAACAATATTGATAATTCTTTTAGGGACGATAATGACCTTTTTCACTGGCTTATCCCCTATCCATTTGGTTACAGCTTCATTCGCCAAAAGCTCCTGTTCGATTTCCTTAGGGGCTTTATCGACGGGAAAACCCAACGAAGCTCGTACTTTTCCATTAATCTGCACCGGATATTCGAAGAGATCATCCACCAGGTATTTTTCCTCCCATTCTGGATACTCGGCTTTGGAAATACTACCTGGTTCATGGCCTAATGCTTCCCAAAGTTCTTCGGTGATATGGGGAGCAAAGGGCGAAAGTAATACCAGTAAATCCTCCAAGACAGCCCGGCTACGTGTTTTCAAACTACTTAGCTCGTTTACCAATACCATAAAGGCGCTGACAGCCGTATTGAATGAAAAATGACGGATATCGTCTTCAATTTTCTTGATCGCCCGGTGCAGGACTTTTAATTCCGCTTCTTTGGGGGCTGTATCAGTAACCTGCCATTCTCCTTTGTCGGAATAGAATAAGCGCCACACCTTCCTAACAAAGCGATAAGTACCGTCGATGCCATTCGTATTCCAGGGTTTAGCTTGTTCTAATGGGCCCAGGAACATCTCGTAAAGTCGAAGAGTATCTGCCCCGTAACGCTCCACAATATCGTCCGGATTGACAACATTAAACCGGGATTTAGACATTTTTTCGATTTCTACCCCACATTTATATTGTCCATTTTCCAGTATGAACTCTGGTTGTTCACCGACTAGATCTTTTCGGGTTTGGATAAATTTATCCACGTCCAAAACATCATTATGGACGATTTTAACATCTACATGCAGGGGTGTAACATCGTATTGGTCTTTTAATCCAGCACTTACAAAGACCGGTTTTGCGGGATCCCCTCCCTTTACACGATAGACAAAATTGCTTCTGCCCTGGATCATTCCCTGATTTATCAGTTTCTTAAACGGCTCCTCTTCCTGCACATAGCCTCTGTCTTTTAAGAACTTATTCCAGAAACGGGAATAGAGTAAATGCCCGGTAGCATGTTCGGTTCCACCAATATAGAGATCAACATCACGCCAATAAGAAACGGCTTCCTCCGACGCAAAACGCTCCGTATTGTTTGGATCCATGTAGCGATACCAATACCAGCTACTTCCTGCCCATCCCGGCATGGTACTTAATTCATAGTCGTACTCCCCTTTGTATTTCCAGTTTTTTGCTCTCCCAAGCGGAGGTTCGCCTGTCTCAGTCGGCTTGTACTGATCGATTACCGGCAATTCCAAGGGAAGTTCATTAAGTGGTATTAAGTAAGGAATAGGCTGTCCCTTACTACCTTTTTTGAAATAAATAGGCACGGGCTCTCCCCAGTAGCGCTGCCGCCCAAATACAGCATCTCTCAGACGATAATTGATTTTTGCTTTGCCCTTTCCATTCTCCTCAAGCCAGTCGATCAATTTTTGAGTAGCTTCCTCATAGGTAAGACCGTCGATCATTCCTGAATTGATATAGCGACCTTCCTTAGTGGCATCGGCTTGCTTATCAATATCCTTTTGGGCGTCCAGAATAGGTATAATGGGTAAGTTGAAGTGTTTGGCAAAATTCCAGTCGCGTTGATCCCCTGAAGGAACTGCCATTACCGCTCCCGTGCCGTAGCCCGCCAAGACGTAGTCGGCAATGTATACAGGTATTTTCGCTAGATTGAATGGGTTAACGGCATAAGCTCCCGTAAAGGCACCGGATACCGTTTTCACATCCGACAGCCGGTCCAGTTCTGAACGTTTTTTTGTATTTTCGATGTACTTATTAATTTCTTCCCTTTGTGCATCAGTTGTGATTTTTTCAACCAACTCATGTTCGGGAGCTAGAACCATGAACGTCACCCCGTAAATGGTATCCAGACGGGTCGTAAAAACCGTAATTTTTTCATCGTGTTGGTCCAGGTCGAAAGTGACCATTGCTCCCACCGATTTACCGATCCAGTTTCGCTGCTGTTCTTTGAGCGATTCCGACCAGTCGATAGTATCCAATCCGGTCAATAAGCGCTCGGCATAAGCGGTAATCCGCATCATCCATTGCCGCATCAACTTCTGCTCTACCGGAAACCCTCCCCTTTCAGAGACACCGTCTTTTACCTCGTCATTCGACAAAACGGAACCCAGCCCCGGACACCAATTCACCGTGGCTTCCGCCAGGTAAGTCAGCCTATATTTCAGTGTAATAATGTATTTTTCTTCCTCCGAATAGCCGTTCCATTGTTCGGCGGTGAACAGGGGTGTGTCGTCGTCGGCCACCGCTTTCACCTGTTGATTCCCTTCTTTTTCGAATCGTTCAATCAGGGTTTGAATGGGTTCAGCCTGATCCTTTTCCAAGTTGTACCAACTTTCAAACAACTGGGAAAAAATCCACTGAGTCCATTTATAGTAACTGGGATCAGAAGTACGAACTTCGCGGCTCCAGTCGTAACTAAAGCCCAGGTTTTTTAATTGACCAATATATCGGGCTATATTTTCCTCGGTCGTTACGGCAGGATGCTGCCCGGTCTGAATCGCATATTGCTCAGCGGGTAGTCCGAAACTATCAAACCCCATAGGGTGGAGCACATTGTAACCTTTCAGCCTTTTGTACCTTGCATAGATATCCGAAGCAATGTAGCCTAACGGATGGCCTACGTGTAGACCTGCTCCCGATGGATAAGGGAACAT
>JBAYRB010000375.1:0-3857 GCA_041676905.1 Spirosomataceae bacterium | reverse complement strand
TCCAAGTGGGTCAATCCCAACCCGGGACGGCCACTGGGGTTTTCACCTGGCAAACAGGCTGCGCCCATATCCGAGAAGAACCCTACGAAATCACCTTTAAAGTGGAAGATTCCCCTAGACTGGGATATCCTAACCCCGCCTTATTTAGAAAGCTGGTCGATATGGTCACCTTGAGGGTAAAGGTCTTTGCTCCCGCACCAAAAAATCTGAAGGCTGTGGCACAGGACCAGGATGGGATGAGAGCATTTCAACTCACCTGGGATCCTTATGTATGCCAAGTTCCCGGAGCACAAATCGTTATTTACCGCCGAGAAGGTTGTTCAGATTTAGAACTTGACGAATGCCAGACCGGTATCCCGGAAACTTCAGGTTATGAAGTGGTTGCGCGATTACCGATCACTGCGACTTCCTATCTCGACGACGGAGGTGGGGACGAACTTCACGGAGGTGTTTCCTATAGCTACCGTCTCGTCGCCCGGATTCCTCGCCATGGATCCCTTCCAACCGAACCCAACCGATTTGTAGGGGGCACTGAAAGTGTTGCTTCTCACCAAGCCTGCGATGCACTCCCTTCAGTTGCCCCGTTAATTACCAATGTAACGGTGGATGTCACCGACGCTTCCGCCGGACAAGTAACGATTAAATGGATAAGACCACAGGTTATCGATCCTAAGACTTCCGGTCCATTTGAATACCGTCTTTACCGCGCTGACGGCTTGGGAGGAGGCAACTATGGCACAACACCAATTGCTGTGATTCCCACCAATCTACAACCGGGTGTGGCGGATACTATTTTCGTAGACCGAAATCTAAACACATTAGGTCAAGCTTATCATTACAAATTAGAATATTATGTAACCGAAAACGGCAGCCTGAAATTGTTCGATGTAACCGAACCTGCCAGTACGGTAAGGCTCTCCCAAGGAGGCGGTGTCATCGAACAAGTGAAACTGGAATGGGCTGCTCAAGTGCCCTGGGATAATGTATCCTACATGGTCCATTACGTTTACCGAAAAGATGAATCAGGAGAATTCAATAAAATTGCTGAGGTGCCCGTGGTCGACGGAGAATTTACCTATACCGACGATGGTAGGGACCTGTTTGTAAATGATGGTGATATCTCTACTACCATCGATCCCAATAAAACATATTGCTATAAGGTTGAAACGGTTGGTTCTTATAACAGCCCTCAAATTAAACCCGATTTACTCTTCAACTTTTCTCAAGAGCTTTGCGCTCTTCCTTCCGATGACAGCAAGCCCTGTGCGCCTGTCCTTGAGCTCCCCCCTCTGGATTGTGAGAACATGGCGGTCGGAAATTGTGACGACAGTGGCTATGTCAACGACCCACGTTGGACCTATCCCGACGAATGCGACGTACAAGCGGTTACCGCATATAATATTTATTATGCCCGATACGAAGGCGATCCGTTCCGCTTAGTTGGGACGGTCCCGGCTTTAGGCTCGGATGGTTCCTTCCTTCACCAGGGATTGACCTCATATGCAGGCTGTTATTATGTAACCGCTGTCAATCGATTCGGAGACGAAAGCCCTGAAAGCAATATCGTCTGTCGGGATAATTGCGCTTTAATCGCCTTTCCCAATGCCTTTTCACCTAACGGAGATGGCAAGAACGATATCTTCAGACCTATTGGATGCCCCACCTTCATTACGTCTATACACTTTAAAGTCTACAATCGATGGGGGGCTTTGGTTTGGGAGTCGGAAGGTGTTGAAATCAACTGGGACGGTAAAAACTCGAATGGAGTAGACCTACCAGCAGGTCAATACTATTATGAATGTGAAGCTACGGTAGAGTCTGTCTCACGTCAAGGACGTAAGTCTACCACAAAAGGCTGGATTCAATTACTGCGATAATTCAAAAGATCAACAAAAGGTTATAGTGGAGAAGTTATTACCCCTCTTCTTCACTATGGCCGTTTAAGGCCTTTAGACCTTCTCTATAACCCTCTACGATTAGACGCGAAATATCCTCGCTCGTAAATCGCGCTAAATCCAGTGATGGAGGTAAACTCGGCCTAATTACGGTCAATTTAATTTCATCACCTTTCAAATTGGCGCTTTCCGCATAAATACGAGCCCATAAAATATCGTTATTAACCAGCTGATTGACACTGATATCTTTGATACGCTGGATTAAATTCAACAGGTTTCTCGGATTGAACTCCTCCCGAAGATACATAGCCTTAGCATGGCAGGCTATAATAACCACTTCTTTGGCTCCATCCTGTAAAGCTTGCCTAATAGGTATCACTTCTCTAAGGGCTCCATCAAGGAATAACTCACCGGTGGGGCCTACCGGAATGGCAGGCATAATCAAAGGAATGGAGTAACTCGCCTGTAACAATTCCATAAAAATTTCTTCCGAAGGCGATGCATAGTGGATTTCTCCGGTGGTTACACTTACTGCCCCCACCTTACAAGCCACCCCACTTTGAACCATTGCCGACCGATCGATTTGATTATTTACCAGGTCGTGTAGAGGGGTGGGATCAAGTAGCCCCTCATATTGGCTAAGCAACGTGTTTACTCCCAAAGAGACCCTGGAGCGGAGTTTCCCTACCATATGCGGACTGGTTATCCGCGTAATCCAGAATTCCATCAGCTGCCTACCAATTTGCTTCCAATTGATATCAACTCCTTTGGAAGCCTGTAATCCCGCCTCGTTGACCATAAAGGCCGTATTGAGGGCACCAACGGAAGTGCCATAAATCATGTCGGGTTCGAAGCCATTTTCCAATACAGCTTTAATAGCCCCAACTTGAAAAGCGCCTTTCATGGAACCGGCACCCAACACCAATGCTTTCATTTATTGCTAATTAAGGGATTTAATTTTACCTGTTTCATAGTGACTGTTTGCAAATCGCCGCAATATCAAAACTTATTACACGAAACGCAACCAAGGCAAACTTTTAAAAAGCGAGCAATGAAGACGTCATTTAATAAGGGAAGGAATTAGTATAACAAAAGATTTTTTGACAACTTTGAGCACCAATTGCTGAGTAACTTATATGTCCCTTTCTATTAACGAAATCCAGAAACCCATCGCGGCAGAAATGAAGGCCTTCGAGCCTAAATTTCGGGAGTTCATGAAAAGCGAGGTGCCATTGCTGGATCAGATAATGAATTATATTGTGCGTAGGAAGGGAAAACAGCTTCGCCCAATGCTGGTGTTCTTGTCAGCAGGGGCTAGTGGAGAAATCACCGAATCGACCTACCGTGGGGCGGCGATGATTGAACTCTTACACACCGCAACCTTAGTGCACGATGACGTGGTTGACGATGCCAATTATCGTCGCGGCTTTTTTTCGATCAATGCACTTTGGAAAAATAAAATCGCCGTCTTAGTGGGTGATTACTTACTGGCAAAAGGGCTCCTCCTGTCGGTCGATCATTCGGAACACACATTGCTACGCATAGTTTCGCAAGCGGTAAGAGAGCTGAGTGAAGGGGAATTACTCCAAATGGAAAAAGCTAGGAAACTGGATATCTCAGAAAGCGTCTACTTTGAAATTATCAAACGAAAAACAGCTTCTTTGATCTCCGCTTGCTGCGCGGTAGGTGCCAGTTCATCGGGTGCCGAAGAAAAGACGGTCCAATTATTTCAGGAATTCGGAGAAAAGGTCGGTATTGCCTTCCAGATCAAAGACGACCTGTTTGACTACGGAGATATAGACGTGGGGAAACCCCTGGGAATTGATATCAAGGAAAGAAAAATGACCTTGCCTTTGATACATGCTTTGAGTAAATCGGACTGAGCAACGAAACAGAAGATGTTCCGGATGATTAAAAATGAAAGGCTCGGATCGGATAAAGTAGCGACCAATATCGAGTATG
>JBAYRB010000374.1:0-3869 GCA_041676905.1 Spirosomataceae bacterium | reverse complement strand
GTTACCTTAACGTTTTCATCATAGTTACAGCAGGCAATAGCCCATTTACCGGTGTTGCCCCCTACATCAAACAACCTGAGTGGTTTTTCGCGAAATACGATCTCTAGGGCAAAAGGAAAAGCATCATCTGAATAATAATGATCGAAGTCAAACCAAGCTTTTTTTACAGGTTCTGGGAATTGGGAGAGACCTTCGTAAAGGGTGGGCCAATCCCCAAGTGTTTTCAAACCTAATGGCTTTCCTTCCACTAAGCTCTCCTTCATAAAATCGGCGCCCTTATAACAAACGTACTTCATGTAATTCAGGTTTACCCGAGTCATTTCGTCCTTGAGCAGGTAAAACCCAATTTTTGTGATGTTATATAGCCCTTTTTCGTTCTTCCGGATAACGTCAATGGTTTCGGCAGCTTCAACCATGATCTCGATCGCGTATTCTGAAAGATTGCTTTTTTCTTGAAGATCCGACAGACTGATCCCGTTTCGGTGTTTACCGATCAACTCCAGAACACCGAGTTCCAGCATGGCCATGATCGTTTGAAAATAGAGTGGGCCAAAAGCTATTTTTTGTGCCTCAAACTTGGCTTCAAGGGCAGATAGTTCTTTTTTCAAGGTATTAAATCAGTGTCAATTTTAGTTGGACAGAACCGGGTAAGTTTTTTTGCACTTTTACTATGGTTGTGAGGGTGCTGTAAAAACTTGGCCGACAAACTTAATTAGGTTTTATCAACAAGCAAAAGGAGAAAAAGCAAAATTCATATGCTGTTTCTCCTTTTGTAAATTAAATACCACCAAAGTTTTAATGCTTAATTGCGAAATGCCATTTTTCCATGTTCCAACCAGGGATTGGAGCATTGCCATAGGCGCTAAATCAAGAACGGAATTGTTTACTCCACTGCTTATAGAGCTTCGACTCAATGGCTTTGTTTACTTTATAAACCGCTCCCGCCCAATAATTCCTAAATCCAAACCCACCCGGCTTTGCTACAATTCGCTCTGTATGAAGCACTTTCCGATTAGACATATCTAAGAAGGTTACCCAAACGGTAAACTCCTGCACGTTTTTATTTAGGTTTTCAGCAATATAAACTATCCCTACCCCCTCCGAGGATTGAGGCTGATAAGCCGATACCATTTTCGCTACATCAGCTTCCGTTAAGGAATGAGGAGTTTCGGTTATATTGGGTTCGACTTTTGCTTGCGTGTTGATCCGGGTTACTTCGTCGATATTGGTTTCGTATAAACTCTCGTCTTTAATTTTAAACGCTTTTTGAAGTGAATATTTATTCGGTTCTAAAACCAACAACGAATTCCAACTTTTTATATGTTGATTCTCAATAGCCGCTGGGTCTGTAAAACCGTCTGCACCTACATATTTCGCCCGGGTAAAATCGACCCCCAAAAACGTTAATTTGACATTTCCTGCAAACAAAGCTTGCATCGTATTCTGGGCTGGCAAAGTGGTGGTCGTGATCAGTAATACAACTGCCAATAGTTGATATTTTTTCATCGTAAACATAGGTCTTAACAAATTCATGATGTTATTGAGGTGCAACTTAAACTTCCTTTCAATTTAGGGGTAAATAGCGAATATAATTCAATTTGCCCCCTTTTTACTTAGCCAACGGTCTCAGCTACTTATCCAATGTGACCCCCATTGACGAATTCCAATTTTCAATTCGATTTACGATAACAAATTTTCTCCGGCTTTCTTTTTTCGATTTTGAACACTCTGTCGCGGAGGGCATTGGGTTCTTCAAATCGGAAACCCGGGGTCACCCGTAACCGTGATCGGAATAACGATGCTAATTTTTCGATGAAAACCTGACTTTTCAAGGTCGCTGGTAGACAAATATAGAGGTCGTCGGTACCGAATTCGTTGGTCGTTACTTCGACTTGATAAAGGTCAATTTCGGGTAACATATCTAAGACGTCGAAAATCGCTGGAGGGAAAAGGGTGGTTCCTTTAAACTTGATCATCTGTTGTTTGCGCCCAACCACCGGCCCAAGTCTCGGGGTGTTTCGCCCCGAACAACTACCATAATGAACATGACATAAGTCGCCGGTTTTGTAACGAATCAGCGGCATACCCTCCACCCCTAAAGTTGTAACGACCACCTCGCCCAATTCGCCGTCGTTTACCCGCCTGCCTTCCTCATCCACTACCTCCAAAATAAGCAGTTCGGGGTTTAAATGCCCGCCTTTGCCTTCCGGGCATTCCGTAAAAGCCGCTCCCATCTCAGTGGAGGCATAGGTGGAATATAACTTAACATCCCATTTAGATGTAATACGTCGACCCAATTCATTATAGGTAAAGTCGGGGTTTCGAATGGGTTCGCCGATACACAAAATAGATTTTACTGTGCTTGACCGATAATCTATGCCGTTTTCTTCTGCAAATTCCAGCAAGCGAGGTATGAAGGAAGGAATGGCAATCAACACGGTTGACCCGAACCGTTGAATCGATTCCCACTGAAGAAAGGGAGCTCCAGGACCGACTCTGACCATTCCTGCACCGAGCTGTCGGGCACCCATCCAATAGGCTAGACCGGCCATGAAACGGCGATCGATGGTGGTCATCAGTTGATAAACATCTTCTGCACCACCACCCGCTAACCGAAAAGAGTCGGCTTCGTTTCGAGCAAGTCGATCAATATCCTTATCGGTAAGATAAAAGGCCACCGGATCACTCAAGGTCCCAGAAGTGGTTACATAGTCGGCGATCCGACTTTTAGGCACACAAAGAAAATCTTCGTTATAATTGGCCAGGTCGTCTTTGGTCGTAAAAGGGATTTTCTCCAGGTCTTGAACACTTTGAATGGCCTGTTCGGAAAGCCCGTTCTCCCTAAAAATTCGCTGATAATAGTTTGAGTTCTCTAAGACGTAATGAATTAATTCTTTCAATTTGTCCCCTTGCCAGGCAAGGATTTCATGATAGGGGGCTTTCGCTAACTCGCTCATGGTCCGGTATCGGGTCGGGACGTATGATGAAACGTAAGGATTGATCCTTGGTGAAATACGCCCATGCCCAGTTATATAAAGTAGCTAAACGATTTCGATAGTTTATTAAACTCATCAAATGTACGAACAACCACATAAACCAGGCAATAAATCCGCTAAAATGCATTTTACCAATATCGGCCACCGCGCGATTGCGACTGATGATGGCCATTGACCCCTTGTCTTTATATCGAAATGGCTGAAGTGTGCGTTCCGACAGCATGTTCTTTAAGTTAGCGGCCAGGGTTTGACCCTGTTGTATGGCAACCTGAGCCACCTGTGGGTGACCATTTGGATAGGCCGGATCCGATTGCATGAGAGCCGTATCTCCGATGGCGTAAATATTTTCACTACCTACTAGGCGATTGTATTCATCGACGAGCATCCGATTACCCCGGCCAAAAACTTCTGCAGGTAGGCCGGCAGGTCTGCTGGCCGTTACGCCGGCTGCCCATATTAACGTATTGGCTTCTACTTGCTCCCCATTCGAAAACGTTACAATTCGCCCGTCGAAGTCTTTAACTTGAAGGTTGAGTTTAACCTCAACACCCATTTCGATCAAATTTTCATAGGTATTTGTGCGGGATTTTTCGTTCATCGCGGCCAGCACATAGGGAGAGCCATCGACCAAGTAGATTTTTGCCCCAATGCCTGCAAATTGAGGGTATTCCTTCAAAATGACGTTCTTACGCATTTCAGCAAACATCCCCGACAATTCTACACCCGTGGGGCCGGCACCTGCAACAACGATGGTCAAAAGACGCTTTTTCTCCTCAGGGTCGTCGGTAATCGTCGCTTTTTCCATACGCTGCAACAGGGTGTTTCGCATGGACACCGCATCGTTAATCGTTTTCATCGGAATAGCGTATTTTT
>JBAYRB010000373.1:0-3876 GCA_041676905.1 Spirosomataceae bacterium | reverse complement strand
TACTATCTGAAAGTCGTCATAGCGGTTTATACAAAGGAAGGGGAAACTGGCCGTATTCGTGTCGCGCCATTCTTTAAAATAGTCCTAATCGCAGCAGCGGTTGCCACTATTTTATTTGGCCTCGTTCCGGGTTTGGTAGAAAGTGTCCTTTAATCGAACACTTATACCAGCTCGATTGTTTTTACACCTTCTCTGTATTCTCTATCATTTTTGGTACATTTGTAGGAACACAGTGTTCCTGTAAGGATCTGAGAAGTGCCTCATACGTTATTTATATTTGCCATAGCGGTACCCGCATTTGTCATCATCGGGGTTTATCTGGAAAGGAAGGTTTCTGCCTTTATCCAGGACCGTATGGGTCCTATGGAGGTCGGTAAATGGGGCCTTCTCCAGCTAATAGCCGACCTGATTAAATTACTATTCAAGGAAGATATAGTGCCGAAGGCAGCCGACCGAAAGCTATTTCTCCTTGCGCCTTTCGTGATTTTCTGTGCCGTTTTTGCAGGGTATGCCGTATTGCCTGTCGCTCCCGACCTACAAGGTTCCGCCGCTACTATAGGTGTCTTTTTTCTACTCACCATCGTCGCGGTTGATGTATTGGGAATCCTAATGGCCGGATGGGGGTCAAATAATAAATATTCACTGATCGGTGCGGTGCGAGCAATTTCCCAAATGATATCGTATGAGATCCCGTTAACTCTTTCCGTTTTATGCGTTGTCATGTTCTGTCAAACGTTGGATTTACAGGAGATAAGTTTTCTACAAGGAATCTATAGTGGGGAATCAAATTACCTTTTTGGGATTCGCAGCACAGGGGTTGACATCACCGATATCGGTGGGTTTTTAACCTGGAATATTTTTAGAAATCCCTTTCTGTTTTTTGCGTATATTGTATTTTTTATAGCCTCATTAGCCGAGTGTAATCGAGCACCATTCGACATACCGGAGGGGGAGTCTGAATTAGTGGGCGGATTTCATACAGAGTATTCGGGAATGCGTTACGCTGTTTTGATGTTATCTGAATATGGTATGATGTTGTTGGTCTCGCTTCTGGGAGCCATCCTATTTTTGGGAAGCTGGAATACGCCTTTTCCCAATATAGGGACGGTGCGATTAGCAGACTGGACGAGTGGCGTGCCTGGCACCTGGATGGGCTATATTACCGGAATTTTCTGGCTTTTTTCGAAGGCTATCCTAGCCGTTTTAGTCCAGATGTGGGCAAGATGGACCCTCCCCCGACTTCGTGTCGATCAACTTGTGTACCTAGGCTGGAAAGTACTGACCCCTTTAGGGCTAGTTCTATTTTTTATAACAGGAATCTGGAGGTTGATAGGCGTATAACCCCCAGCATCTTTTTATTTTCCTTTTATGAATTTAATCGATAAACCTAAGACAGGTGTTCTCATTGTAAACTTAGGCACACCCGAATCAACGAAAACCGGCGATGTTCGCCGGTACCTTCGTCAATTTTTGATGGATGGGAGGGTAATGGATATGCCGTTAATTCCGCGATGGATGTTGGTCAACTTGATCATCGCTCCTTTTCGAGCCCCCAAGTCGGGGAAAATTTATAAAACCATATGGCTCCCGGAAGGGTCCCCCTTAAAGGTTTATGGATATTCCGTTGAGAAGAAACTGCAAGCAGCTTTAGGCGATCGTTATGTGGTCAAATTAGCTATGCGCTACCAGACGCCCTCCATCAAAAATACATTGAAAGAATTTGAACAAATAGAGGATTTGTCGCAACTTATCGTCGTACCCTTCTTTCCCCAATATGCCTCTGCCACTACAGGTTCGGTACATGAAGAAGTAATGCGGGTACTACGGAAATGGCAAATTATTCCTCCGGTCAGTTTCATTAATAGCTATTACGATCATCCGGGTTTGATCGAAGGTTTTGCTCAGTCGGCAGAAAAGCAATTGGCATCTACAAAATACGATCACTACGTATTTAGTTACCACGGCTTACCGGAACGCCAGCTTGTCAAAGCCTATCCCAGTGGGCACGATTGTGATAAATCGGGATGTATGCAAGGTGTTAACGCATCCAATCGGTTTTGTTATAAAGCTCACTGTTATGCTACTACAGCCGCATTGATTAAGAGAATGGGGTTAGACCCGGCTCAAACAACCACCTGTTTTCAGTCGAGACTATTAAAAGATCCATGGGTACAACCTTATACCGAGGACGTGGTTAAAGATTTGGCACAAAAAGGAGTTAAAAAGGTGTTAGCCTTTTCACCAGCCTTCGTAGCGGACTGTATCGAAACGATTGACGAGGTGGGTGTCGAATATCGTGACCTTTTTATAGAACACGGTGGAAAACAGTGGGATATGGTGGAAAGTTTAAATGAAAGTCAAATTTGGATCGACACACTGGTTGATTTAGTAGAAAAACATAAGATAGAGTAGCAATGAATGTAGCAATAATATCGACTTCCCCGCGAAAAGGGAGCAATTCCCTGAAAGTGGCAAAGTATATCAAAAGCCTTCTAGAGAAAAAGGAAGGTTTACACATCACTATTTCCGATTTTGAAAATGCCGACATTCCTCTCATTGGAAGAGGATCCATCGAATTGGAAAATCTCACTCCGTTTCAAGATAATCTGATTCAGCAGTGGAAAGAAGCCGATCTCGTAATATTTACTGTTCCTGAATACAATTGGTTTACAGGAGGGGAATTATTCAATGCGTTCCATCAGTTGGGGAACCGAAATCTAAAATACCTTTTTGATCAAAAAACATTTGCTTTTGCCGGCGTTTCCAATGGACGGGGCGGACGGTTACCCGGGATTGAAATGACCACGCTTCTGAATAAACTGATCAGTGTATTAGGTGGATACTCCATCGTTTCGCCCCTTATTTTCGAATCGCAGGCTACCCAGAACCGGTTGGACGAAGATGGAATATCCAAAGGCGATGCGATCTATGAAAAGGCAGCTGAAGAGTTTGTGACGTATGGATTGGCAATGGCGTCACGCTGGAAAAGAGGAGCTTGACATAGAATCCTTAGGATTCCATGGATCTCCTTAGGTTAAATATCTTGCCAAAAAGAACACTTCCCTAAACAAAGGTGCCCAATATGTTTATGCGATACCCCTATTTTGTTCTTCTTTTCGTTTTAGCAGGATGTGGCACATCAAACGATAAGACTTTTCCAAAGCGAGATCATTTGACCGAATCCGTTTATGCTTCGGGTATAGTCAAAGCGGTGGATCAGTATGAAGCATACGCCAATACCAACGGAATTATTGATGAAATATGGGTACACGAAGGTGACTCGGTATCAGTGGGTACACCTTTGTTATCCATCCTCAATGAATCGGCTCGTATAGGGCGAGAGACGGCCGAACTGGCACGATCTTACGCCGATCGAAGCCTACATCAAACCCGATTAAAAAGTCTGGAAGCAACGATCAATTCCGCTCAAAGTAAATGGCAAAATGACTCGGTAATGTACGAACGCCAAAAAAGACTTTATGAGCAAAAAGTTGGTACATTGATGGATCTCGAGCAACGGAAATTAGCCTTTGAAAATTCCCGAACCAATCTGATTTCTGCCCGGCTACAATATGAAGATCTTAAGCGAGAAATTGAATTCAACGAAAAAAATGCAGGTAAAAATTTAGCACTTTCTCGAGCTCTAGAAAAAGACCTGATATTGCGTAGCAAGGTGAATGGTCGTGTATACTCGCTTTTGAAGGAGAAAGGGGAAATCGTTAATACTCAGACTCCTTTGGCCGTATTAGGTAGTGCTTCAGACTTTTTATTGGAGTTGAGTATCGACGAATATGATATCGCCAAGGTCTCAACGGGCCAAAAAGTGCTGATTTACATGGATAGTTATAAGGAAGAAGTGTTCGAGGCAACGGTGTC
>JBAYRB010000372.1:0-3877 GCA_041676905.1 Spirosomataceae bacterium | reverse complement strand
CCAGGGATCTTTTGCTGACCCGTTCCAATGACATAATTCGCCGCGCCTAGTGTACCAATAGAGGCGAAGTTGCCTATGTTGTTGTTTCCGGCTACCCCATAACTACCCCGCAGTTTCAATTCGGAAATCCAACGGATGTCTTTCATAAAAGGCTCTTCTAGAATTCTCCATCCGGCGGAGAGCGACGGGAACCAGCCCCAACGGTTATCCCGACCGAAACGAGAACTGCCATCTCTTCTCACCGTCGCAGCAAACATGTACTTGTCCATCAGCGAGAAATTAGCTCGCCCAAAAAAGGACATGAGATTCCACTGGGTCCGGTCTGTACTACCTGAATTTAAGACGGTTCCCGCATTCAGGGTCCGGATTTCGTCATCGGCAAATCCACTTTTTGCTAAAGACCAATTACCTGATTTCGCTTCTTGATATGAGAACCCACCAAGAAGATCCAGATCCCAGCGTTTGCGGTTCAACTGATAGGTAAGCAAATGTTCGGTCAGATAGTTTTCATAAACGGAATTAGAAGCGGTTGCCTGAGCTCCGTTGTTTCGATTGATGTTATTTGAAATAAAATAGAGATTTTCCGAAGATCGTTGTTCTGTACCAAAAGAAGATTTTAACTGGAGACCTTTGGCTAAGGTGAAATGAGCATAGGTATTGACCAGAAACTGCTTCATTTTAGTTTCATCCGTGTACTCTTGCAACATGGCTAGTGGATTAATTAAGGCAGAGAGTACATAGGGATAGTAGCCACCTTCTTCGGTTTGTTGATGCATTGCAACCACCGGCGGCATAATATGAGAGCGACTAACCGGCCCCCCGTTCCAGTCGGTTCTCGGATCATTTCGCTCTGAGGTACCAGCGGAAAGATTCATACCTACGGAGACAATGCGGGACAGCTTCGACTCAACGTTGGTACGAAAATTCATTCGACGGAAATTACTATTCAGAATTATACCGTCCTGATTAAAATAGTTACCGGAGATGTAATACTTGAACTTATCGGTTGAAGCGGAAGCTGACAATTGGTAGTTTTTAACCGAAGCAGTACGATCTACAATATCTTGCCAGTCGTTGTCCGGAAGCGATGTAGGGTCAGTAAGCCATACGGGATCGATCCAATAGTTGGCGTTTGTTCTTACTGAATTCGGATCGTTAGGATTACCACCCTGTAATACCCAGGTATTGTTACGTTCCTCAATGGCATATTCAATCCATTCATCCCGATTGAGGACATCGTATCGGCTAAAGCGGGTCTGTAAGCCATGTGAAATATCCATTTGAATACTGGGTTTGCCCGATTTTCCTGATTTTGTGGTGATAAGTACCACCCCATTAGCCCCTCTGGATCCATAAATCGCTGCCGAAGCGGCATCCTTTAAGACTTCTATCGATTCAATATCTTTGGTATTGATGTTGTTGAGGTCCCCGGAAATGGGGAAGCCATCCACCACGTACAGGGGGGTATTGGAGAAATTTATTGAACTAGTTCCACGAATTTTCACTTCCAAGCTCTTGCCGGGTGCACCACTGGTTTGTTGCACCTGTACCCCGGCCATTTTTCCCATTAATGCCTGATCGAGTCGACCAATAGGCCTTTCTTCCAAATCAGCAGCTTTGATCTGAGCAATGGAGGATGTAATACGAGAGCTTTTTTGGGAACCGTAGCCAATCACCACGACTTGTTCAAGCGATTGTACATCTACCGTTAACTGCACGTCGATCTGACTTCTTTGATGGACCGGTACTTCCTGTTGTTGAAAACCAATAAAGGAAAATACTAGGATAGGGCTTTCTCCGGTAACGTGCATCTGGAAATTACCGGAAGCGTCCGTGACGGTTCCTATCGTGGTGCCTTTTAACAGGACATTGACACCGGGTAAGGGTTCGTCGTTTTCAGCTGAGCTGACTTTGCCGGTGACAAGCTTTCCATCCGTCTGTTGCGTATACCCGGGGAATGCGTACAGCAAGACAATCAGGAAGCCGGTCGTTAGGGATTGGAAGAAGTCGCGCCAAGCCCTATTCTTTTGTTGCGGTTGCATGGGAATGAATCATTTTAAAAGGTTAATAATTACGTAGTTGGTTGGGAAAATCTCCCGTATCCGGGGAAGCTTAAACTAAATTATACAGTATAAAACAGACCAGAACAGAAAAATTTTAACGATTACGCAGAAACTCGAGAATTAGTTTTTCCGGGTATAGATCAACGTTTTCAGTGCTATGCCCACCCGGTACCGTGATCAGTTTTACCTTTCCACCTCGCTGATTGGCCTCCTGAGCTAATCGGTGGGAGTGAATCGCCAGGGGTACAGCTTGATCGTCTGTACCATGGACAATGAGGTAGGGCATTTTCGCAAAAACCTCAGGGAAGTTGGCTGGATTGATTTTGGCCATTTGAATGGAATCAGGCCAGGCTAGGCGAGCGGAATTGAGACGAGAATAACTGTCGGCCAAATCGTACACCGGAAATGTCCCTAAGGCACATTCCACCAATTCGGAGTGTTCTTTAAGAAGCCTTCCCAGCAATACTCCTCCTGCTGAACTCGCCCAAAAACACCAGCGACTTGTGGTTCGATATTCTTTTTTTACAAATTGAATCAATGCCAGGATCCCCTGCAAACCTTCTTCGGTACCCCAGGTATCCTTACCATTTGAAATGGAGGCAAACAGGTAACCCGCCTGGAGGGCTAAGTCTCTCTGTTTGATATAAAAAGGAACCGATTGGGGCGAATGGTCAGCATAGCTTAATGCGGAACGGCCGCTACCGTGCAACGCTACCAGGACGGGCGTATTTGGTTGTGGTTGAACGCCCCTCCAAGCTAGGTAAATGTCTTTTCCGTTGAGTTTTTCACTTCGGAAAGAAATTTCCTGTGCGTAAACACAAACTGAAATTAGAGCCAGGAAAATAGGTAGGCCGGTTTTCCACATACCAAAAAGGTTATTTTACCTCATCCCATAGGAAGGATAAACGAATGATATCGGGTGCCTTAGCAGAACCAAAAGAGCGGTAAGTGATTGCATTGAACCATGACCTCCCTTCGATGTCTTGCCAATAAAATGCTGCGTAATATCCATCCACAATCGGCAAATGGCCTTGAGCATTGTCTAATAAGGTTATTTTTTCGATTTCAAGTGATTTCGCGTTGATTCGAACCAGTCCGAGGCGACAATCTTTAACAGCGTTGGTAGCCGTTTGTTGGGGTAATTTAGGCCATATTCGTCCCAGAACGTAAAGGTGATCTCCTTTTAAAAATATACGAGGCCACCCAATATAATTGTTCAGTGGGGCAGCCTGACCTGTTAGGTCGGCTACGTTGATAAGATTAAAATTTTGATCAAAATGGGCAATCCGGGTCGTTTGTCCGGAATAACCTCTACATACTATGTAAAAGTCGTCTCCTTTACGGACAAAACTACTTTCATTGATGGGGCCGCCTCCCAATGCCTGGGTAATGTCCTTTACAAACTTCCAGGTTGCTGTACCGTCGTCGGAGCGTAATACAGCTACGGACCAGGTTTCGCCGGGACGGTAGCCAAATGACATGGCTAGCATATAAACCGTTTTGCCTTCCACGATAAAGTCGAACGGGTAACCGTATTCAATTCCGTCAATGATGGGCAATTTTTCCCAGTTACTGGTCTTATTGGTTTTGGGATTGAATTCTGAAAACCGTATGCCATCCCGGTAATTTTTTCCATCCTGACCTCGATTTTGTAAATCGGTATAAAGCTTAATGCGGCCGTCATGCGTTTTCATGGGTACCGTTAATTGGAAAATCTTCCGGGGAAGATTGCCCAGGTTGAAGTGTTCCATCACTTGATTTGTGCGGGGGTTGAAGATGATCGCATCGGCGTCGGCTTCCTGGTCGCCTCCATG
>JBAYRB010000371.1:0-3895 GCA_041676905.1 Spirosomataceae bacterium | reverse complement strand
TATTACAGCAAGTAAAAGTTCCCCTGGTTTTGGATGCAGATGGCCTGAATCTATTGGCTGAAAACCCGTCTCTATTGCCGTATCTTCAAGAAAATACCATCCTAACCCCGCACCCAAAAGAGTTTCAACGCCTGGTAGGAGCATGTGAAGACGGTTTCGATATGTTACGGAAAGCCCAGGACTTTTCGAAAAAACATAAGGTGATCATTTGCTTGAAAGGGGCTCATACAGCGGTGGTACTACCGAACGGAAATGTCTATTTCAATACAACAGGCAATCCAGGTATGGCTACGGCGGGGAGTGGCGACGTATTAACCGGGGTTATTTTAGGCCTCCTTTCCCAAGGTTATGCACCGGACATTGCCGCTAGATTAGCGGTTTTTAAACATGGTGAAGCGGGGGATTTTGCCGCAGCTCGGAAATCGGGAACTTCGCTAATTGCCTCAGACCTAATCGAATACCTGTTTTGGTGAGACGAATACGTGGCATGAATTTTGATAATGTGGTCTTGGTTCGTCAATTTAAATCCTTTTTACCATGGCTACTGAATCTTTATTCGCAGACTTAAACTATTACCGCAAAACCGAGAAGAGGAAAACTTTTTCCATCGCAGCTGTTATCAAATTTGCTATCTTGTTATTTGTAACAGCCTACGCGATCGTAAAAATTGTAGAACCCTTACTCGTCCGGGATATTTATTGATTTGTCTCCAATTTTTAGGTAGAAAAGCTGACAATGTCATACGAATAAGGTAGTATTGTATATCTGAGCTGGTGGCTATATGTACTACCTTGATGGTTTTAGAAAATTCGTTTTCAGTCAGAACTTGGCTACAGGGGTGCGACTGACCCTGGCCACGCTTGTTCCCTGCCTGATCTTTCACAAATACGGGGTATTAGAAAGCATGATGCCTTTTGCGTTAGGCACTCTGCTGATCGGCGTTGTCGATAATCCCGGACCACAAAACCGCCGCAGAAATACGCTGTTGGCGACCATTCTTTTATCTTTTCTTTCAGGACTCGCCACCGTTTGGGTAAAATCTGCCCTGGTGCTCGTGTATGTAGCCATCGCGGTGTTTGGTTTTTTCTACTCCATGATAGGGGTATATGGAAACCGTGCAAACAGTGTGGGTACGATTAGTTTGCTCGTTTTTATTTTTACGCTTGGAGAGGATATTTCACGCAATGAAATCTTCCAGCACATGTTCACTTTTCTGGCGGGAGGGTGCTGGTACTTTTTGATTTTCTTGTTGGTAGACCGACTAAGACCCTATCTTCCCGCGCAGCAATTGATGGGAGAAAACCTTGTGTTGCTAGGTGAACTATTGTCGGTAAAAGCTAAATTTTATCTACCCCATCCGGATTATGAAAGGCTCTACGACAAGATGGTGCCATTGCAGGTGTCACTAAAAGATAACCATGAAACCTTGCGGGAGATACTCTTCAAAACCCGTATAATGGTCAAGGATTCGAATAACAGAAGCCGCGCCTTGGTTTTGATGTACCTTGATAGCCAGGATTTATTCGAACAAATTATCAACTCCCAACAAGATTATCGCTATTTAAGAAGTGTCTTTGGTGGAACCAAGCTACTTCGGTTATTCGGTGTTTACATTCGTTGGCTTGCCGAGGAAGTCCAACATATAGGCGTGGCGGTTCAAGCTGGTACCCCTTCGAATTCCCGCCGAGACCTGGTCGAAGGTTTTCATAAATGTGAACTGGCATTTTACCAGTTTAGAGCCGAAAATATGACGCAGGAAAATGTCGAAGATTTCATCATGCTCAAGCAGGTTTTGATAGGCATGCGTGAGATCACCGAGCGGATTAAAAAATTACACCATGCAACACGCTTCGAATCCACACATACGGAAGACGTTAATTTGACAAGAAAGGATATGATCGTCCCGCAGGAAGATTTTAGTCCGGGGATTTTGTTTGATAATTTCTCCTTTAAGTCGACCTATTTCAGACATTCTCTGCGGTTGACCCTCGCGTTATTGACCGGTTACGCCATTGTCCAAATCAGTGGAATTGGTCATGGTTATTGGGTATTGTTGACAGTGGTTACCATCATGAAGCCCGCCTTTGGTATTACCCGACAACGAAATATCTATAGAATTGCCGGGACATTTTTAGGTGCATTCGTGGGCTTCATAACCATTTACTGGGGTAGCAGTGAAATCGCATTTGTGGTCATGATCTTAGCGATGATCACTGCCTATACCTTTATTAAAACTAACTTTTTTGTGGCAAGTGCAGCGATTACAGTCTATGTATTGATTGGCTTCTACTTTTTGAATCCTTCGATGATTGGAACCGTACTTGCAGATCGGATCATTGATACGCTCATCGGGTCGGTCATTGCCTACGTATATTCCATGTTCGTGTTACCGACCTGGGAGTCGTCTAATCTGAAAACCATTGTTTTACAAGGATTGGAATCGGCAGAAAAGTATTTCGAAGCGGTTGGCGAGGTGTTTTCAGGGACAGGGGTGGATACTTCCGGATTAAAATACTACCGCAAGGAAGCCTTTATCGAACTCGGGAATATTTCGGATACCTTCCAGAAAATGACGTCAGAGCCCAAAAAGCAAAGGGTAAAATTGGAAGATTTTCACCAACTGGTGGCCACACTGCATATGTTGACCTCCTATATCGCGTCCCTATCAACCTATGCGCAAAGTCTGGGAGATAAATTTGACGCGGCAGGCTTCAATCCGAAAATTAAAGCCATTAGTCGGCAGTTCGCAATAGCCAATTCAATTATCAAAGGAAAGCCAATCGAACGCGTGGAAGTAATTAAACAAGCCCTGCCTCAAAATGAACAGTTACTAGCCATGCTGGCCGAGATAAAGAAGGAAATTAGAGAGACGGGTAGGGAAGGCGTCAAAAACCCTCAACTTAGCCGGGATCTAGCAGAACTTCGAACCATAGATGGTCTTTTTGAGCTTATTCATGCCCTATCGGTTGATATCGTGAAAATTCTCAAACGTTTGTTTAAAGATTCCAGAGAAGTTTTTACGGATGAAGAATTGCGTGTAGATTAAAACGAAAAGGTAACTCTTCTCTAACTTATCCAATTACTTGCCATATTTTAAAAGAGCAGGGGGGGAGTTCAAGAGGAATACCTTGGGGGTTATCCCGAAAACAAAAGTCAAAATCCGGGGTTTGAGGATCGAAAATTTCGGTGAGCTTATAGGTAAGCTCCGAGCTTAACTGCAGGTTAGTATTCCAAACATTCTCCGGAATTCGAAGATGGGTGGAAAAACTTCGCTGGTGATCAAAATTGAATACCGCAATTAACTTCTGATTTTCTGTATAACGTAAAAATGAAAAAAGGCGACTGCTGTCATATCCGGGGCTCTGTCCATGGAAGTTGACATATTGCAAATCATAAAACAGTCCCTCGTAAATAGCTTCATTTTTTCGAACAAAGAAATTGAGGTTTCGATAAAATTGACGCAGCTTTTTTTGTGAGTCACTCAATTTTCCGCCGTCAAACATACCTTGATTCGTCCAGGCTTGAAGTTCGGGGATGCCCCAATAGTCGTAGATAGTTGTTCGGCCGTCATCGCCTTGAAAGCCTTCCGTTCCTTCGGCGGCCACGCCCACTTCCTGACCCGAATAAATCATCACGGGTCCTGAATGCAACGTGGCACTAAGTACCATTGCGGGAAGTGCTTTGAAGGGATTTCCCGCAAAAAAGCGTGATGCAATCCGTTGTTCGTCGTGATTTTCAAGAAAGCGAAGCATGTGTTGACTGATGTCACCCGATTCGGTCTGCCAAATCCGCGTGATATCATCGGCATGCCCATGCCCTTCGATCAGTCGGCGGAGGGCATCATATAAGCCCACTTTATCGTAGAGGTAGTCAAAACACCCCTTATGAATATAAC
>JBAYRB010000370.1:0-3897 GCA_041676905.1 Spirosomataceae bacterium | reverse complement strand
CGCCTTGCTTTGCATAGGCGCATTCGCATTTCGAAATGACGACCGGCTTTTTGAAATTGCAAGAAACCTAGATATCTACGCAACTCTCTATAAAGAGTTAAATACATATTACGTAGACGAAATAAATCCCAACACAGTGATCAAAACCAGCATCGATGCAATGCTGGAATCACTCGATCCCTATACTGTATATTACTCTGAGGACGACATTGAGGATTTCATGACCCTCACCACCGGGAAGTATAATGGGATAGGCGCCCTAGTGAATTCTGCCAACGGGAGGTATACCGTAATGATGGTTTATGAAGATACTCCCGCTGAAAAAGCAGGCATTCGTATTGGAGACGAAATTCTCAAAATAGACGATGTGGACGTTGCGGCAAGAAGAGGAGTTGATTCGGGCAAGCTGCTGAAAGGTCAAACGGGAACTACAGTGAAACTCACTGTTAAACGATTTGGCCACCCAACACCTATTGATATTATCGTCGGAAGAGATGTCGTAAAAGTGACAAATGTACCCTATTACGGAATGCTGAATGAAGAAGTTGGGTACATCGACTTGAAGGATTTCACCGCTACCGCAGCGAAGGAAGTCCAAAGCGCTTTTAATGAGCTGAAAGGCAAAGGAATGAAAAAACTCATCCTGGATGTTCGAGACAATCCGGGGGGACTGTTGGATATGGCCATTGCCATTTCTAATTTCTTTATCCCCAAAGGGAAGGAAATTGTGTCAACCAAAGGAAAAATCAGTGACTGGAATAAGAAATACGTCGCTACTAATGCGGCGATCGATACCGATATCCCTTTGATCGTCCTCACCAGTAGCCGAAGTGCTTCCGCCGCTGAGATTGTTGCCGGTGTGATGCAAGACTATGATCGTGGGGTGTTGATCGGGCAACGCACTTATGGGAAGGGCTTAGTACAGACTACTCGCGACCTTTCATTTAATACAAAAATGAAAGTCACGACCGCCAAATATTATATACCCAGTGGCCGCTGTATTCAAGCGATCGATTACAGTTCGCGAAATGAAGACGGTAGCGTGGCTAAAATTCCTGATTCGTTGATGACTGCCTTTAAAACAGCCAACGGACGCACCGTTTATGATGGAGGAGGGGTACTACCCGATATTGAGGTGGAAAGGGAACGCTTCTCACCCATTTCCAATGCATTGGGAAGTAAACGGCTATTTTTTGATTATGCTGTGAAATATCATTCCGAACATGCAACCATTAAACCGGCCAAAGAATTCGAGCTGACGGATGCGGAATATCGGGATTTTGTGAAATGGCTGGAAGATAAAGATTACGATTACACCACCAAAGTGGAGGAGGACTTGGCTGAACTGGAAGCTTCAGCTCGCCAGGAAAAGTCGTTTGATGCGCTTGAATCCCAATTTAAAGCACTGAAAGCAAAACTAACTCACAACAAGGAAAACGACCTGCAAATCCATAAAAATGAAATAAAAGCTTTACTCGAAGAAGAGATTGTGAAGCATTATTATTTGGAAAAAGGGTTTAAAGAAGCTTCTTTCCGAAATGATCCGGAGTTAAAAACAGCCTTGGATCTGTTTGGTGATATGGCCCGATACAATCGTATTTTGAAAGGAACGAAATAACTTTCATCATAAAAAAGTAGTAGATTTTTGTACATACTGAGCGTCGATTCTTCAACAAGATATTGTTCTGTTGCCATTCATCAGGATGGGGAACAAATCTTTTCGGCTGATAATTTCACGGAAAAATCAGCCTCCTCGTACCTTACGGTTTTGATTCAAACGGCTGTTGACGCAACAGGCATTGCATTGACAAATATCGATGCTTTTGCCGTCGGTAAAGGACCTGGATCTTATACAGGTCTTCGAGTCGCTACGTCGGTTGTCAAAGGATTATGTTTCGCTTTAAACAAACCTTTGATTGGGGTAAATACACTTCAAGCAATGTCGCAACAGGTAGCCGATGATCTTCATGCTGCAGGAAAATTGATAATTGACGGAGATTTATGGCTTGTTCCGATGATCGATGCCCGTAGAATGGAAGTTTATACAGCCGTTTATGATCGCTATGGAAGGGAGGTGGAAGAAACTTATCCATTGATTGTAGAGCAGGGTTCATTTGACCCTCTATTCGAAAGCCATAAATTGGTTTTCTTTGGGGATGGGGCTTCCAAATGTCAACCTCTTTGGAAAGATCATCCTCAAGCTATTTTTTGGGAGAAAGTGATTCACCCCCGAGCAGTTGAAGTCGGTAAAATAGCATCACGTCGTTACGAACAAAACGAGTTCGAAGACGTTGCGACCTTTGAGCCGTTTTACCTAAAGGAATTTATAGGCAAACCTGTCGTATAATTCACCCCCTAACGTAATTGGTACTTTTCGTTATAACGGTATTTTACGGCCAATAGCGACGAGGAACTAGCTTTGTCATTTCGTTATAAATACTTTTCCAGACGATTGGATGCACATTTTTAACGGTATTTTCGATATTTAAATTGAAACGGTAAGCAATCATTCGCACTTGTGATTTTCGAAAAACCTTTTTCAAAGCCTGCCGCAATGTGATGCTAGGAGCTTCCCCTACTAAACATAAGAATCTTAGATAGCCATCTCGGTCAAATTCGTCGGAAAGTGCCTCGTGACGATGGAAACTAACCAAAGCTGCGTTGATAGTGGGCGGAGGGAGGAAGCTTTCAGGAGAGATTGTTTCTATTTGCCGAATGGTATAGAACGATCGATAAAAGCATAACTGCGGGTTTAAGATATGGGGTGATGTCAATTTACGGGCAACCTCCCCCGACAGGATTAGGGTTCCACCCAAAAAATACGATTGATTTTCAAATAGAAGTTTTCGTAAAATCCCTGCCGTGATCCCGAAAGGAATATTCGAAACCACTTTGAATGGCCGTTTTGGAAGATTTGTTTTAAGAAAATCGGAGTCACTCACGATAACATTAGGATCATTACTAAATCTATTCTTAAGTAACCTCACCAGTTCTTTATCCTTTTCAATAGCGATGATTTCTCGTGCATGGTGTATCAGATGTACCGTGAGAAAGCCTTTGCCAGCACCAATATCTAATACGGTATCCTGTGGTTGAATGTCAGCGTACTTTATAGCTTTTAAAATTAAGTCGCGATCAATGGTAAAATGCTGTCCAGTAAATCGGACAGGTTTTTTGGTCCTGGTCATTGGAAACGGGAAATAGTGAATACTGATTGGAAAGAGAAGTGTGATAAGGCCAGTATTCGCCCGACTCTTCAAATGACCTGAAGAAAGTTTAGCTGGTAAATGTGTGGAAATGAGGCTGATTACGGCTTATCACTTAAGCAGTAATCCAAGGTCTATGTGCGCTAATGCAATTCATACCGTCGTGCAGCGTATAAGTGGAATAATTTCAATGCAAAACTAAGTAAATCATTCGATTGACACAACGTCTCTCACTAGTCTTGCTCTACCCTAAATAAATTAATTGATTAGTTGAAAGGGAGTGTGAGTGAAAAATTTGATTTTAAATTCTTTATATTGAGTCGGTTATAATTTAAACTCTGTTCGCTTTTCCTATAGCTTTGTTTTCTTCAAAGGATTCGGTAGTCATGAGTACATTGATTTCCCCCCGTCTTGCAACGATCGTTGAAGCACTCCCCTTATGGGAAGGGGTACGTATTTTGGAAATTGGATGTGGTACTGGAATAATGGCCCGTCATATGGCTGATAAATTGAATTCCTGTTTTATTCTCGGCCTTGATCGGTCCATCCGTTCGTTGCAGAAAGCGGAGCTTTTGTCGGCAAGGTATTTGGCAGAAGGTAGAATCAACTATCACCATGGCGCAATTGAGGATTTCCAATGGCCTGCAGAAGCTGAAAAGTTTGACTTCGCTGTAGCTATACGTGTAGGTGT
>JBAYRB010000369.1:0-3909 GCA_041676905.1 Spirosomataceae bacterium | reverse complement strand
TTTCAAGCTTCTGGCTAAAAAATGCAGCCTATTTCCGTCTTAAACACATCGAAATTGGCTACAACCTCCCCACAAGTGTCCTGAATCGACTTAAAATCAAGTCGGCACGCATTCTCCTAAGTGGTGAAAACCTCTTGACCTTCACGAAGTTCCCCGGTTATGATCCGGAAACACCGACCGGTACGTCTGCCCGTCTGGTAGAAAGCAGGTATCCCCTTGCTAAAGTGTACAATTTCGGCCTAAACTTCACTTTTTAATCTGCAAATCCATGAATACTGCTATAAAAACGATATGCTCCGTTACGATCATCCTAAGCATGGGTGCTTGTAACGACTTCCTGGACCGAGTGCCCCTCGATAGCCCTTCCACTGAAACATTTTGGCAAACCCCTGAACAGGCTGAACTCTGGGTAAACAACCTATACAATGGCCTGGGTGATGTGAATGATTGCCGTTTCGAAGCATTTAGTGACGATGCTTTTGGGAGAGCAAGTACCGGTTTGAACAATATCGCCCTCGGTATTTTCGAACCCAATGACCCAGATGTACAGAATCAATGGAATTACCGTAAAATCAGAGAATCGCTCGAATTCTTTGAAAATATTGATCGCGTACCCGGAATTTCCCAGAATCGTCTGAATGAACTTTCCGGACAAGCTAATTTCGTTTTAGCGTACCGCTATTTCCGAATGATGACATTTTATCGAGACATCCCCTTGGTCACACGTCCGCTTTCTGTTGCTGAAAGTGATATACCAAAATCCCCCAAGGAAGAAGTACTCGCCTATATATTAGAGCGACTCGACATGGCTATCAATCAATTGCCTTTGACTTGGCCTTCCAGCGAAGCGGGTCGCATTACCAAAGGAGCCGCTCTTGCCTTAAAAGCCAGGGTCCTTCTTTACAATGAGCGATGGGCAGAAGCCGCTCAAACAGCCAAACAAGTTATGGACCTAGGTATCTATGAACTTCACCCCAACTTTGAAGAGCTCTTTATGGAAGCCTTTAATAACGCTACCAAAGAATCAATTCTGGAAACCCAGTACGCGGAAAATGCTCGTGAACATTCGTTAGGTAGAACATACAACTATCGGAGTATCGACGGCTTTGCTCTAATACAACCCATGAAAGAATTAGGTGAAGCCTTTCCCATGGCTGATGGACTACCCATCGATGAATCTCCTCTCTATAATCCGTCCAACCCCTTTGAGAACAGAGACCCGAGATTTTACGCGACCTTCAATTATCCGGGCAGAACGATGAATGGGATCACCTTCGATCCAATCAATGATCCATTGGATAAATCGTTTACATTCACCTACCTGTTTTATAGAAAGTACGTCACCGATTTCGTTCGCGGTGAAAAAATTAATCTCTACAAAAACTGGTATGTTTTCCGCTATGCGGAAGTACTATTGATGTATGCTGAAGCTAAAAATGAGGCCTCAGGACCTGAGAGTAGTATTTACGATGCCCTCGACCTGCTTCGAAGCAGAGCCGGTATGCCCCCAGTCGATCGAGCCAGGTACTCTACACAGGAAACGCTTAGGGAATTCATTCGCAACGAACGGCGGATCGAACTCGCCGGCGAAGGTCTACGCTATTTTGACATCATCCGGTGGAGAATTGCAGAGGACGTCTTAAATGGGCAGTTTACTAGCATGGAAGTACCCGATTGGCTGCCTTTGATTAATATACACACCCGCGTTTTTCTGCCAAACAGGCATTACGTATGGCCCATTCCCCAGACGGCGATCGACCGAGCTACCCAACTCGAGCAACACCCCGAATGGAAATAATACGACAATAAATTCGAATACGGGTGGCGTATTAGCCCATTTGCTTTGCGCACCCGTATTAACTCTAGTATGTACATCAGAAAAATGCGATTTTATTTAGTTTTTGGGCTATTCTTCCTTTTCAAAGTTCCGTTGCAAGGTCAGGATTTCCTACCCTCTGCCTACCCCGATCGCATCGCATTGACGTTGTCGGCAAACGCTGCAACCGAAATGACGATCAACTGGCGAACGGATACGACCATCCAATCAGGTATCCTGGAATTTTTACCCGCACCCGATGGGCCTAACTTGGAAACGGGTGTTCAAATTCATAGGTCTAGTCCTGAAAAAGTTACAGCTGAAGGAATTTCGGCTCACTGTTTCAATGTGAAATTAGCTGGTCTAAAACCCGCAACGGTTTATGCCTATCGGGTGGGGAGCGAAAACCATTGGAGTGAATGGTTTCAATTTTCTACGGCTGCCGACAGTCCTGAGAAATTCTCATTCATCTACATGGGTGACGTTCAGGCCGAAACACGAGAAAAATGGTCACGCGTTATTCGTCAGGCCTATAAAACCAAACCCGATGCGTCCTTCTATGTGTATGCAGGTGATATCATAAATCGGTCCCATCGAAACAATGAATGGGGTGAATGGCACTATGGTGCTGGCTTCGTACATACGATGACACCCCTGATCGCTACGCCAGGTAATCACGAATACACCCGAAGTCGTGAAGAGAAAGAAGATCTATGCCCCTATTGGAATGCAGGTTTCAATTTCCCATCAAACGGCCCTGCTCCATTGAAGGGGACGGTGTATTACGTCGACTATCAAGGAGCCCGCTTTATCTCCCTAGACGGCCAGATGATCACCCGGAATGAAAACTTGCGCCGCATACAGTATGAATGGCTGGACAAAGTACTGTCTGAAAGTACCGGATTTTGGAAAATAATCTTAGTCCATCACCCTTTATATGCTACCAGTTCCGGCCGGGACAATAAGGCACTTCGAGAACTATTTGAACCCTTATTTCATAAATATGGTGTCCACCTAGTACTTCAAGGGCATGACCATACCTATGCTCGGGGAACAGTGCCAGATAATCGCAAAAAACCAGTTTATATTGTATCCGTCAGTGGCCCCAAAATGTATAAAGAAGACCCTAACTTAAAATGGCCACAAAAAACGCTTACCAATACGCAATTATTTCAAGTGATTGAGGTAGGTAAAGAAAATCTGCAATACAAAGCTTATTCAGTTACAGGAAAGGTTGTGGATGAATTTGAACTCGCGAAATGAGATTCAAAAAACATTGATTTCCAAAGCCTTACCAAGGTATTAGTAGACAAAATAATGCCCTACAACCCAATGATTCATGCAAAAATTACCCCTTATAAACGGTAGAATAACCTATGGTCTGGTGCTCTTAATAGCAATCTATATCATGGGGGGACAGTCAGAGACGGTAGCCCAAAAATCGCGG
The DNA here is from genome assembly GCA_041676905.1 of Spirosomataceae bacterium. Lineage (GTDB taxonomy): Bacteria > Bacteroidota > Bacteroidia > Cytophagales > Spirosomataceae > Ravibacter. Next base: position 646 of record JBAYRB010000369.1, on the reverse strand, counting down.
GAAAATTACCCACACCCGGTCCAGAACCCTTCATCGCCCTTGATGCTAAAAGGTAACTGGGTGCCTGAAAACCCTAGAGAAATTGATTTTGAAAAGCTCCCAAAAATTAAAGGAGAACATAGCATCGTAAGTGATGTCCGGTATGCCTGGGGAATGAAAGTAAACCAGCACAATTATATCACCTACTACGATGGCCTATTCTGGGTCATGTGGAGCGACGGGCCTGGGAAACAAAGAGAAGGTTACACAGCCAAAGAACACCGCGACGTTGTTCCAGGTCACGATCTTGCCGGTCAATTGGTCACTTACTCCACCAGTAAGGATGGTACCAATTGGAGCGAACCGCGTGATCTCGCCGGTCCGCCCGATGATGGTCATGGTTGGATCGCAAGAGGATTTTGGTTCTACCAAGGTGAGTTGTTGGCACTAGTAACCCGATACGGGGCTCCCAGTTACCGTGGGGATGGACTCCAGCTTCATGCATTCCAACGGGTGAAAGGTCAACCAAAGGAATGGAAACACAAAGGATTGGTGTATGACAACGCCATGAATAATTTTCCGCCAAAGCAAATCCCAAGTGGAGAGTGGATGATGTCACGACGAGACAAAGAAGCCAACGTACACATGATGATTGGAGCCACCCAGG
>JBAYRB010000368.1:0-3923 GCA_041676905.1 Spirosomataceae bacterium | reverse complement strand
TGTCGCACTGTTGCTAGGATGTATCGGCGTAGCCAGTTCGGTTCACCTCTATATCAAAGAGAAGTTCAACACCATCGCCATCTTAAGATGCCTGGGGGTGTCCTCCTGGCAGGCATTTCTAATTTTTCTGATACAAATTGCTTCCATTGGCTTCATTGGATCGGTTTTAGGTGCACTATTAGGCACTATCTTACAATCCTGGCTCCCCCTACTCGTTGCCGATTTTATTCCCTTTGAACTCGAGACCTCTCTCTCGATTTCCGCAATAACCCAGGGCGTACTATTGGGTGTGTGTGTTTCCTTACTTTTCTCGCTGAGTTCTTTACTCAGCATTCGTCGAATTGCACCACTCAACGTGTTCCGTGTAAACGCAAAAGATAATCGGGGTGATAACGACCCATTGCGCGGCCTGGTCAATGGTGTCATCCTCGTTTTTGTAATTCTATTTAGCTATTTCCAATTAAAGGATTGGCGTACCGCACTGATTTTCTCCGGTGGAGTGATCGTCTCGTTTATGCTACTCGCTGGTTTAGCCAGTTTATTGATCAGGGGCATTAAGAAATATTTTCCTTCACATTGGGGGTTTGTGGCACGTCAAGGACTAGCGAATTTATACCGACCTAACAATCAGACACTTACTATGATTGTAGCTCTAGGGTTGGGTACCATGTTGATAGGCACCCTCATTATTGCTCGCAATGTGCTGATCAATGAAATTACCGCCACGGGCAATACCGATGGCAACCGTCCCAATATGATTCTGTTTGATATTCAAGATCATCAGTTGGATGAATTAAAAGAACATGTAGCCACGGCTGGATTAAAAACCTTGCAATCGGTGCCAATTGTCAACATGAGACTGGAAAACGTGAACGGTTACAATTACGCCAAAGCTCGGGAAGACACCACGGAGAATATCCGCTCCCGTCTCTTTAGCAGGGAATACCGGGTCACCTATCGCGACTCATTGTCGAGTAGTGAAAAATTGACCGCAGGACAATGGATAGGGACTTACCATCCGGGGGATGGTCTGGTACCGGTCTCAATGGAAGAAGGGTTTGCCCGAAGGAATGGATTGAATTTAATGGATACGCTCATTTTCAATGTGCAAGGAATGTTGGTTCGGACTCAACTAGCAAGTCTGCGGGAAGTCAATTGGAGGGGGATGCAAACGAATTTCGTCTTGATTTTTCCCAAGGGCGTGTTAGAAAATGCACCCAAATTTCATGTATTAACCACTTATTTGCCCACGCTAGAGCAATCAGCCAGCTTTCAACAATACTTGGTGAGACAATTCCCAAATATCAGTATCGTTGACTTGAATCTGATTCTAACAACGCTGGATAATGTAGCTGAAAAAATTGGCTTTGTCATTCGTTTTATGGCTTTGTTCAGCATGTTAAGTGGGCTAATCGTTCTGCTCGGCGCCGTTATTTCCAGTAAGTACCAACGTGTACGCGAAAGTGTACTCCTCCGAACCCTCGGTGCGAGTCGAAAGCAAATTCTTTGGATTAATGGACTGGAATACTTCTATTTAGGAGCATTGTCTTCGCTGATAGGCATTGGTCTGGCCATCATTGCAGGAGCTTTACTAGCTAAATTCAGTTTTGAATCGGAACTTGTTGTAGAAATCGTCCCCTTACTGACTGTCTTCTTAGGAATTACCACCATCACCGTTTTAATCGGCTTGTTTAATAGTCGAGAGGTGGTAACCCAGTCACCTTTGGAGGTTTTAAGGCAAGAAGTGGGATGAAGTTTCAGGACTTTTCATCCCGTTTACAAACCTAATTATTTAATAGTTGAAAGGTGAATCCGGAGTTCGGGGTGATTATTCCGAATGCGTCTCAGTGTTCGTTTATCAGCAATACTAACCGCTGTTGCCATAGCATCGGCTTTTGTAGCACTAGGCGCAATGATGGTTACACGGACGGGTTTTGTAATGCCTGTTCCCTTTCTGGGATCCACGATATGCGAATATTTCTTCCCATTTACTTCGATATAGCGGTAGGTAGCTCCCGATGTAGCGATCCCGCAATTAGCCAATTCTATTACCTCATCCTCTAGTTCCGCTTTACCCGAAGAAATCGCAATTTTCCAACCCGTTTGTCCAGGGGGAGAGTCCGCCAGGGCTAGGTCTCCCCCGGCATCAACCATAGCCGATCGAATATTCAATTTTTTCAATTGTTGAATACTTAGATCGGCTGCATAACCTTTACCGATCCCGCCTAAGTCGAGACGCATACCCTTCTTTTTCAACTTTATCAATCCATTTTCTCGATCGATTTCCAAATTTCGGTAGTCGCACTTTTTCAACGCTTGCCTAATTTCCTTTCGAGTGGGAATTTTTCGAAGTAAAAAGTATTTTCGCCAAAGTTGTATGACCGGACCTATGGTCGCATCATAAGCTCCCCTCGTCGTATAAGCAATTGCCTGGGCACTATCAAGAACGGCAAACAGCTCCGGGCTTACCCTAATCCAAGTGTTACGACCCGACAGAGCGGAAACTCGGTTCAATTCAGACCCGTCCAAATAATCGCTCATTTGGAAGTTTAAATCCTCTAAATTAGAGAATACCGTATTAGCAGCAGCTTTAGCTAATGAATCGTTTTCGGCGAAAAACACCAGTCGAAATTGACTACCCATCAGCGGCCTAGTAAATTCATAGCGCTTCGATTGGGCAAAAATTATCCCCGGAAAGCTAAATAAAAGCAATGGAATAATTATATTTGAGTAACCATATCTCAACAAAGAGAACCTACGACCGTTTTGGGTCCACATTTTTTTCACTAAACCACCCTGTTCTTGAACGTAAAAAGTAGATATGCAATTCTGCTCATCATTTTGGGCCTGTTTTGTGTTCTTTACGGATCGGTACTCAGAGCAGAAAATAGTCCTTATACAACCCTCCTTTTTTTAATCGGGTTGACCCTCAATTTTATTGGAGCCATCATATTTGTGATCAACATGTATCACAAACGTTAATTTAGCTTCGTTGCCTTATTCCGTAAGTAAAAATCAACCAAAACCAAGGCTGCCATGGCTTCCACTATCGGAACCGCTCTAGGGACCACGCATGGATCGTGTCGTCCTTTGCCCGAAACAACGACTTCGTTTCCGTTTTTATCGATGCTTTGCTGATCTTGCATAATGGTAGCAACAGGCTTGAATGCTACGCGAAAATAGATATCTTCTCCATTGGAAATGCCACCTTGAACTCCGCCTGAATAATTCGATTGGGTGCGAATTTTCCCTTTTTCATCTTTGAAAAAAATATCGTTGTGTTCCGAACCGGTCATGGCAACTCCTTCGAAACCACTCCCGTATTCAAAACCTTTGACCGCATTGATACTCAACATGGCCTTACCCAACTCAGCATGTAATTTATCAAATACCGGTTCTCCCCATCCCGCCGGAACACCTGTTGCCACACAGAATACAACCCCACCGACGGAATCACCCTTTTTACGTATACTGTCGATATAATCAAACATTTCCTGCGCTACTTCCGGGTCAGCGCATCGAACGGGATTAAGCTCGGCTTCCGCTAAATTCAGCTGGGTATAAGGTTTACTGACTTTCACCGGTCCTACCTGAGAGACGTAGGCTGAAATACTTACGCCTAATTCCTTTAATATCAACTTTGCCAAGGCTCCAGCCGCTACCCGAGCTGCGGTTTCTCTGGCAGAACTACGTCCACCCCCTCGATAATCGCGAATTCCATACTTTTCCTGATAGGTATAATCGGCGTGAGAAGGTCGAAAACTATCACTGATATGAGAGTAGTCTTTAGAACGTTGGTCTTGATTTCGGATCAAAATGGCGATGGGGGTCCCCGTTGTTTTTCCCTCAAAAACGCCGGAAAGCACTTCAAATTCATCGGCCTCCTTACGTTGAGTGGTGATCCGCGACTGACCGGGCTTTCG
>JBAYRB010000367.1:0-3925 GCA_041676905.1 Spirosomataceae bacterium | reverse complement strand
CGAACCAAGGCTAGACACATCATGGTGCCGAACACCACCCTGAAAAAAGCGAGTGAATAGAGGTAGTTGACTTGATTTTCAGGCGTTACCGAAATTAACGGCTTTGACTCCTTGAATGGAGAACCGAATAATTTCGCCTGGCGAATAGGCCACATCACCATGGATTATAAGAGGACAAGGGGGATGACCCTGTCGGGGTTTGAGAACAATTCTGAAATAGTCACCGAGAAAAACCGTCGAGTCTACCACCCCTTCCAACACGTCGGGTACCAATTGATTTTCCGCATAGATTTTCACCTGCTCAGGCCTAAAGAAAAGCCAATTTTCCTGGGTGGAAACAGGTTGAAATGACGTTCGAATCAACCCAAAAGGGGTTTGGTAGCCCTCCTGAATAGCTTTATAAGGAATACAACTGAATTTTCCGAAGAGATTGGCTACATAGCCACTGGAAGGACTGCAGTAGATAGCTTTAGGGGAGTCGGCTTGTAATAATTTTCCTTGGTGTATAACAGCCACTTGGTCAGCCATACTCAAGGCATCACGGGTATGATGGGTCACCAATATGGTGGTGATGCCCGTTGCCTTTAGAATTTTATGTAAATCCTCTCGAATTCGATCGTGTAAAACCGTATCCAGATTGCTGAAGGGTTCATCAAGGAGAAGAATATTCGGTTTGGGAGCGAGGGCACGTGCTAGAGCTACCCTTTGTTGTTGGCCTCCGGATAGCTGATGAGGATACCTCGACAGATAGTCTTCATCCAGTCCTGTCAAGGCAAGGGTATCTAAGATGATTGATTTCTTTTCAGATGCACTCTTATTTTTCAACCCGAAACCTACGTTTTCTGCAATGGTCATATGCGGAAAAAGAGCGTAGTCTTGAAATACCATTCCAATATTTCTGCGGTGGGGCGGGACTGCCTTTTTGCCTTCGGTGATTACTTCACCCGATAAAATGAGTGATCCTTCGACGGGGTGTTCCAAGCCCGCAATGATCCGTAGTAACGTGGTTTTTCCCGATCCACTTTCCCCAACCAGGGATAAGATTTCGCCTTTATGGACTACCAACGAAATAGCATCCACCGCTTTCCGTTCTGCACCGGGGTAGGTTTTTGCGATATTTCGAAGTTCTAATATTGGGGGCATGTTAATGATTTTTTCTAATAATTCGATTCAATAATATGATCGGCAATATACCGGTCAAAATTACGATCAAAGAAGCATTGGCCGACTCAGCAATCTGTTCATTCGTGGCCATATCAAATGCTTTGGTCGCTAAGGTGTGAAAATTGAAAGGTCTAAGAATTAACGTCAGTGGCAATTCTTTGATCACGTCCACAAAAACCAAGAGCAAACCCGCAGAAATGCTTTTTTTGATCAAGGGTAAATCAACCTTCCATAGCGTCTGCCAGGAATTTTGTCCTAACAGGCGAGCTGCATCGTTAATATCCTTCCCAGCTTTTTGAAATCCGGTGTCGATGGCATTGTATCCTACCGCCATAAAACGAACGAGGTAGGCAAAAATAAGCATGAACAAGCCGGAAGATAACAGTAGTTTACCTTCCAGGGGAGTCACTTTCAAAAGCCATTTGTCAAACCCTATGACAGGTGCCATGATTCCTACGGCAATGACAGCACCGGGTATGGCATAGCCCAAGGATGCGATCCGGGTTACGTAGCGCATACCATGCATTCCCGAAACTCGCACTGTATACAAGAGAACAATGGCTAGGGAAACGATCAATACTGACGAAAAAGAAGCCAGGCCGAAACTCTTCAAAACGATCATTCCAAACGATGTATCCAGCACTTTATGGGCTGTCTTCACAACCCAATAGACCAATTGTCCGAAGGGAAGTCCGAAGGCTAATAATACGTTCAACAGACAAAGGACGGAAAAAAGCCAGCGAACAGGCCGTGCTGGAAGGTATCGATGATGGGGTACTGTACGGCCACTTTTGGAGCTCCAGCGCTTGTTCCCACGTTGATAGTATTCCAACCATAGGAGTATTAATACTAACAGCGTGAGGATAGCGGCTAGTTTTATAGAACTATCCAGATCGCCTAAGGTTAGCCAAGCCCGGAAAATGCCTGTAGTGAACGTATTGAGTCCAAAATACTTGACAGTGCCGTAGTCGTTTAAGACTTCCATGGAAGCCAATGCGATCCCTCCTGCTATCGCCGGACGTGCCATCGGCAAGGCTACAGTGAAAAACGTTCGTAGCGGTGAAGCCCCCAGCAAAGCGGCTGCATCCTGGATTTCTCTCGAACTGGTGACGAACGAAGTTCGGGCGAAAAGGTAAACGTAGGGGTAGAGGGTAATGGAAAAAATAAAAATTCCCCCTGGTAAATTCATCAAATCGACCAAGGGGCCGGTGATTTCCCAACCTAAATTATTTCTTAAAAAACTATGAATAGGGCTGGTATATTCGAGCAGACCAATGTAACTGTAGGCCATCATGTACGACGGAAAGGCCATGGGTAATATCAGTAACCACTCCAGATATTTTCGACCTGGGAATTCGTAGGATGAAACGATCCACGCCGAGCCCGTTCCCAATAAAAAGGTAAAAAAAGCCACCCCGACCAGCAAAATCATCGTATCCTTAAAATAGGATTCAACGATTTTAGGCCCGATCAGATCCCATTGCTCACCCGGGGAGGTGACGAGGTTTGTAAGCAATGTGAAAATGGGTGTGCAGACCATTACGAGCAGAAGCACTGCCGCAATTACCCACCCATTCCACCAAATATATCTTTTTTTCAATCCGAAAAATTATTTCACCTAGGAAGGTCAAAGCAAAATTGGAAGGGTTATTTCCAACCCGCCTCTTCCATAATCAACACCGCCTTGCTATTTAATCTTCCAATTTCAGCTATACTGGCCTTATCCTTCTTAAACGTTCCCCAAGATACAAGGGTTTCCGACAGGGGTATTTGGGGATTAACTGGATATTCGTAATTCGTTCCCGCAAAAAGCTCTTGAGCAGTAGCTCCGGAGAGAAACTCAATGAATTTTATGGCATTTTCTCGGTTGGGAGCATGTTTAGTCACACCAGCCGCACTGATATTTACGTGCGTCCCCCGATTATCTTGATTAGGGAAAACCAAGGTTATTCCTTCAGCGGCTTTTCGCTCTTCGGTATTTTCACTGTGAAGCATCAAGCCGATGTAATAACTATTGACAATGGCAATATCGCCTTCTCCGGCAGCTATCGCCTTAACTTGATCCCGGTCGTTGCCCTTCGGCGTCCTGGCAAAATTAGCTACCAAGCCCTTAGCCCATTCCTTGGTCTTTTCCTCTCCTTGTGCTAACAATATAGAAGCCGTTAACGATTGGTTATAGACATGCTCTGAAGTACGTACCAGCACTTTTCCCTTCCATTTAGGGTCGGCTAAATCCTCGTAATTTTGGATAGCTCCCGCCTCAATTCGATCGGAGGCATGAACGATGATCCGAGCCCGATAGGTTAATCCAAACCAATGACCTTCCGGCTCACGGAATTCTGCCGGTATGTTTTCATCTAATACCGCTGAGTTAATAGGCTGTAATAAATCTTTGTCCATGGCTCGATTCAGCCGTCCACCGTCGACTGTAATAAGGACATCCGCTGGAGAATTGACCCCTTCGCTTTCCAAACGTTGGATCAATTCGTCGGCATTGGCATTGATCACATTTACTTTGATCCCCGTCTCCTCCGTAAATTTCTTGTAGAGTGCATTATCGGCTTCATAATGGCGGTGTGTATAAACATTTACGACGTTATCTCCTCCTGATCCACCTCCGCATGCCATCAAAAGGGTGGATACAGCGGCTATTTTTAATAGTGATCCTACTTTTAACATGATAGTTTTTTTTATTTGGACAAATTTGCAAAAAAAGATCAATCCCCATCATTGTCACTGAAGGTTAGAATGATCCCCAGAT
>JBAYRB010000366.1:0-3929 GCA_041676905.1 Spirosomataceae bacterium | reverse complement strand
GAAACGGTTGAAACGTCGGGGTGGATTAGCATTTTTCACGCTTGGATTATACACAGGACCGGTACCGAGGTGCTCAGGTAAGGTTATTTTTGGCACGTCTTTGCCCATTAACTTCTCAATTCCGGCAAACTTACGCGACGATTGGTCGTTGATAAAGGTGATGGCAGTTCCGGTACGCTCCGCTCGGGCAGTTCGACCAATCCGATGGATATAATCTTCCGGATCGGGGGGTATATCGTAGTTAATGACCAGTCCGATGCCTTCGACATCGATCCCTCTTGATAAAATATCGGTCCCGATCAGAATTTTGAGTTCCTTATTTTGAATTTCAACATTATTTCTTCCCGCTCTTTCTGGTCCAGATCGGAATGGAAAGCTTTTACTGAAATTCCCAACTTGTGAAGTTCCTTTTCTAGGGTCTTGGTACTCTGTTTAGTTGAGCAAAAAATAATGATGTTGTTATAATCACCCTCTTTCAATAAGTGTTTGAGAAGCCCAACTTTCTGCTCATCGTAGACCATATAGGCCTGTTGTAATACCCCTTCGGCAGGCTTCGAGATGGCTACGTTTACCTCTGCGGGGTTATTGAGAATCACTTTAGCCAATTTCCGGATTTTAGGCGGCATGGTTGCTGAGAACAGGAGTGTCTGCCGCTGTTTGGGGAGATAACTAATGATTCGTACGATATCGTCGTAAAAACCCATATCTAACATTCGATCGGCTTCATCCAATACGAGGTGTTGCAGGTCTTTAAAATTAATTTCCCCTGTGGTTAGCATGGCGATGAGTCGCCCGGGAGTGGCGATTACAATTTCCACCCCCATTTTTAAAGCCTTTCGTTGTTGGTCCCAATCGGCACCTGTCCCGCCCCCGTATACGGCCATTGAGCTCACCTGAATAAAATAACTCAATGCTTCCACTTGTTGGTCAATTTGAATGGCCAACTCTCGAGTGGGGGCAAGTATAAGCGTATTTAAATGCCTCTTTTCGGAGCGAATGATCCGATTTAATATAGGAAGGAGATAGGCTGCGGTTTTACCTGTGCCAGTTTGTGCGCAGGCGATAAGATCCTTTCCCTCTCCAATGATGGGTATTGCTAGTTCTTGAATGGGGGTTAACGATTTGTACCCCATGGCCTGAATCCCATCGAGTAACCCCCTATCGAAATCGAGCTCTTGTATCTGTATTTTATTCATAGTATCAATATTACGACAAAGTACGTAATTGACAGAATAAAAAAGAATTGAATTTTCGAAACAAACCGTTAAATTCGGGGGCCCTAAGACTTATAAGTAAAATATTCAACCTCTATTAAATCATTGTCATAGAGGCGAAACCACATATTTTAAATGCTTCTAAATATTCTCAGAATAGTACTTTTTGGAAGTATATGTGGTAATAAATGTGCTCTTTAGCAGTAAAAATTTTATAAATACATTGTAGTTGGCAGACCCAACCAAAAACAATTCAATTTTTTAGGAAAAAGGATGAGTTTTCAGATTAAACAAAAAGCTACCCAGTTTGACGTAGCCATAGTCGGGTCAGGAGCCGGCGGAGGAATGGCAGCCTATCAGTTGACAAAGGCAGGCGCAAAAGTAGTACTCCTTGAAGCAGGTGGTTATTTTGACCCTGCTGATCCCAAGTACATTACGCAATTACGTTGGCCTTGGGAATCACCTCGTCGAGGTGCTAGCACAACCCGACCCTTCGGTGATTTTGATGCAGCCTGGGGGGGGTGGAGAATCGAAGGTGAACCCTACACACAGAAAGATGGATCGCAATTCGAGTGGTTCCGATCACGGATGCTAGGCGGGCGCACCAATCACTGGGGACGAATTTCCCTACGTTTCGGTCCAAACGACTTTAAAAGAAAAAGCATCGACGGACTGGGGGAAGACTGGCCTATTTCCTACGATGACATTAAGCCTTATTACGACCAGCTCGACCGGCTAGTGGGTGTATTTGGAACGGTAGAAAACTTCCCCAACGAACCTGATGGGATCTTCCTGAAGCCACCCAAGCCAAGACTACATGAATTAATGATCGCACAAGCCGGTAAGAAGGTAAACATTCCTGTGATCCCTTCCCGTCTTTCGATCTTAACCGAACCTATCAATAATGAGCGTGGCGTTTGTTTCTACTGTCGCCAATGCGGTAGAGCATGTCAAGCATACGCCGACTTCTCCTCTTCTTCCGTACTGGTCATTCCGGCTATGAAGACGGGTAACCTTCACCTGATCAACAATGCGATGGCTCGTGAGGTGATCACGGATCCGCAAACAGGGCTGGCTACAGGTGTGTCCTATGTTGATACCCAAACCTTAACGGAACAAACCGTAAATGCGAAAGTGGTCATCCTGGCGGCAAGTGCCTGTGAAACCGCTCGTATTCTGTTGAACTCCAAGTCGAACCGTTACCCCAACGGACTGGCCAACTCCAGTGGTATCGTGGGTAAATACCTGCACGACTCAACAGGATCTTCTAGAAGCGCCTTCCTTCCCCATTTGATGGACCGGAAGCGCTACAACGAGGACGGTGTTGGCGGTATGCACGTCTATACCCCCTGGTGGCTCGATAATAAAAAATTGGACTTCCCTAGGGGTTACCACATCGAATACGGTGGAGGTATGCACATGCCTTCGTACGGTTTCGGATTTGGAATAGAAAATATGAATGGAAAATACCCCACAAAAGATGGAAAAACGAAAAAAGCAGGGGGATACGGGGTATCGCTTAAAGAAGATTTCCGACGGTTTTATGGTGCTAACGTCGGTTTCGCCGGACGGGGTGAAGCCGTCGCTGTAGAATCTAACTATTGCGAAATCGATCCTAATGTTGTAGATAAGTACGGAATTCCAGTATTACGTTTCCATTATAAATGGAGTGACTACGAACGTTTGCAAGCCAAACACATGCATGAGACGTTCGAAGAACTGATTCATGCGATGGGCGGAGTTCCATTAGGGCCGAAACCAGGCCCCGAAAATGATTACGGATTGGCATTACCAGGTCAAATCATTCACGAAGTCGGGACAGCACGGATGGGTAACGATGCCAAAAGATCGGTTGTCAATAAATATTGCCAAGCCCACGACACTAAGAATTTATTCGTCGCAGATGGAGCTTCTTTCGTGTCTCAAGCCGACAAAAACCCAACATGGACCATTATGGCACTGTCGTGGAGAACGTCCGATTATATCATGGATCAGGTGAAAAAGAAGCAACTGTAAGCATCCGGAAATCAATTAATAACTGAAGAACCATTTAAGTATCGAAATAAAATGAAACGTAGAGACACCTTAAAGGCTCTTACATTTACCTCCCTGGGCCTAGCCTCTCTCAACCCCCAGCAAGCACTGGCGGAACAACGCAATGTTGAGTTGGCAGCCGAACTAGAGGAAGAAGATATAAAAGTACCCGATGGGCGACTGAAGGAGGAGGCCATCCGAGATGCTCGCCTTCACAAAGAAAAATTCTTTACCGACCACGAAAAAGCTACGATTACCATTCTGGCGGATATCATTATCCCTGCCGATAGCGTTTCGGGTAGCGCTTCCGAATCGGGTGTCACCGAGTTCATCGAATTCATCGTGAAAGACATGCCCCAGCATCAACTGCCCATGAGAGGTGGCCTGAGGTGGTTGGATCGGGAATCTAATCGTCGATTCGGCAAAAATTTTAAAGACCTTACAGCCAATCAACGTATTAACATCGTTGACGATATTGCCTATCCGGAAGAAGTAAAACCTCAATTCACCCAAGGTGCTGCCTTCTTCTCGCTCATGCGTAACCTAACGGCAACCGGTTTTTATACCAGTGAAATTGGCATTAAGGACATTGGTTACATGGGTAACACGCCGAATGTCTGGACCGGTGTTCCAAAAGATGTATTAGCACAATACGGATTTACCAAAGACGACATCCGTTAG
>JBAYRB010000365.1:0-3944 GCA_041676905.1 Spirosomataceae bacterium | reverse complement strand
TGCAAAGACTAACAAATCATAGGACAACTCGCCGTTCGAAAGTATTACCTTATTTTCCTCAGGCACCACTTCCACGAAATCAGCCAAACGGAAGTCAATATTACGTTTCCCCCTTAAAAGCTTCCGAAACGGGTAACTAATGTTCGAAACTTCCAAAAAACCCGTCGCAACCTGGTACAGTAAGGGTGGAAAAAAATTATAATTATTGCGATCTACCAACGTGATTTTAAAGCGTGGATCATTGACAAGTCGATTGGCTAGGTTAATTCCAGCAAAACCACCTCCTATGATGATTAGTTTTTTAGGTTCCATAATCGGGTGTGTTATTTAAAAAATGCTACCAGGTGTCGCTGAATTCTTTGAATTGATGCAAACAGCTGAGACAGCTTCAAAAAAAAGACAATCCGACATCTTACTATTCAACAAAATTAGGTGGGAAAGAATTCAAGAATTGGCCGGAATAGCGCGTGATGCCCCCCAAATCCCAATGGCAGAATAAGGTGAGAAAATTTGAATAGAATTCTTCAAAAAATTTAAATATTTTTGAATATTTTCTTATTAACTCTCATGAATTTTCGTTCCATAAGCTGTTTTACCCTAACCCTCACCCTGGGAATCTTTATTGGGGTTGTCGCAATCTCCTGTCGACCCAATTTACCCGAAGACGTTGAACTTGCCTATCGCCAGTTGCCCGATGAGCTGGACTATAGCCTCCATGTAAAGCCCATTCTTTCTGATAAATGCTTTGCTTGTCATGGACCGGATCAAGCCAAACAAAAGGCTGGATTACGTCTTGATTTCGCTGAGTATGCCTACGGAGAACTTCCCGAAAACCCCGGAAAATTTGCAATTAAGCCGGGACGCCCTTCCCGAAGTGAGCTATTTCATCGAATCCTCTCCGAGGATCCGGATTATAAAATGCCTACACCGGAATCGCATCTAACATTGTCGGCAAGAGAAAAAGCCATCCTTATTAAGTGGATCGAAAAAGGTGCAGCCTACAAACCCCACTGGTCTCTGACTAAAATTGAACGCCCCAAAATCCCCAAGGTAAAAAAAGAGCTTCAGCAAGGTATTGGCAATGAAATCGACCTTTTTGTACGGGCAAAATTGCAACAGGAAGGATTACAACCTACAACGATGGCGAGTAAGGAAATACTTCTACGTAGACTCTCACTCGACCTTACCGGATTACCCCCCACGGCGGAAGAAATTGAAAAATTTTTAGCCGATGACTCAGAGAATGCCTGGGAAAAACAGGTAGATCGTCTGCTGAACTCTCCCCACTTCGGTGAAAAAATGGCAACGGATTGGCTTGACTTAGCCCGCTTTGCCGACTCACACGGCTATACGGTCGACCGACTTAGGGATATGTCTCCCTATCGCGACTGGGTCATTGAAGCTTTCAACGCGAATATGCCCTACGATCGTTTCCTCCATCTACAGTTGGCAGGCGATTTAATGGAAAATCCAACCAAAGAGATGTTGATCGCAACGGCATTTAACCGTAACCACCCCCAAAATATGGAAGGGGGAATTATCGAAGAAGAATTCCAAACGGAATACGTCGTCGATCGAGTTAACACCTTTGGGGATGCGATGCTGGGTCTTTCGCTCAGTTGCGCGAAATGTCACGATCACAAATACGACCCCATTTCTCAAAAAGAATATTTTGAACTTTTCAGTTTCTTCAACAATGTGCGGGAAGCAGGACAAATTTCCTGGGACGATGCCATGCCAGCTCCTACCCTACCGCTTCCCACGCACAGTCAAGAAAAATCAATCCAGGCAATCAAAGCGAAGATCCAAGAGCTTGAACAAAGCCTTGACCAAACTTCCCGCCAGTCAATCCCCGATTTTGAGCAATGGCTACTTAAAAAAAACTATCAAAAGCTTAAAAATCAGCCGATTCCGAAAACTGGGTTGACTGCTTACTATAATTTCGAGGGAAAAAACCTAACCGGTAGTCACGCATCCAAGACCAAGGGAATATTAAAGTATAATGGTTCACCGGTAACCTCGCAGCCCAAGTTTGTCGCTTATGAAGACGGCACCGCCTTGCAAATGGATGGCGATGTTTACCTGGATGTAAGCCCGGCGGGAGTTTTCAGAAAGTCAGACCCCTTTACGATTGGTATCCGCATCAAAATTCCTGAAGAATTGAGCGAAGGGGTTATTTTCCATAAGAGTGATTTTGAGCGTTTGTACAATTTCAGAGGTTATCACCTATATCTAAAAGATAATAAACTGGAAGCGAATTTAGCATACGTGGCACCTTCCAATGCCCTCACGCGTAGCACTGTCGAAGACGTTCCCAAAGACCGCTGGATTCATGTAACGATGACCTACGATGGTTCATCGAGGGCTGAAGGTTTGCGTTTGTATATTGACGGCATGCCCGTAAAATTACAGACGGAAATGGATCAACTAACCAAGGATATACTCTTTGGACGAAAGGTAGAGCCTGGTTTACAAATTGGTGCCTGGGGACGTGGGCTTGGTTTTAAGAATGGGTTGGTCGATGACATATCGGTATACGACCGTGAGCTGACTCCCTTCGAAATTGAAGTCTTGGCCGGTCGGAGTTCCTGGGAGGAAATTGCGCAGACCGATCCCGACCAGTTAACAGATGAGCAGAAAGCTCGCCTACAAAATTACTATGTGTATGCGGTCTCTGACAAAGTAAATCAGGTACGGCTAACGCTGAAAGAACATAGAGCAGTTTTATCGGATACGATGCAATATGTGAAAGAGTTGATGGTGATGCAGGAATATCCCGTTCCCCAACAAGCTTATGTACTTTTACGAGGAGAATATGCCAACAAGGGTGAAAAAGTGTTCCCCAATACACCCCGTTCTATTTTACCGTTTCCCGACGACTTACCACGGAACCGCCTTGGCCTCGCACAATGGCTCACATCAAAAGATCATCCCCTTACCGCACGAGTAGCCGTGAACCGTTATTGGCAGAATATGTTTGGCAGCGGATTGGTGAAAACAACCGAAGATTTTGGGAACCAGGGCGAAATGCCCAGCCATCCGGAATTACTGGATTGGTTGGCTGCTGAATTTATGGACTCGGGTTGGGATGTCAAGCAGCTCCATAAACGCATTGCCATGTCGGCAACTTATCGTCAAGATTCAAGAGCCACAGTGGAACTGCGGGAAAAAGACCCGGAAAATCGATTACTTGCACGGGGACCATCCAAACGCTTGACCGCTGAAATGATTCGAGATAATGCCTTGGCATCTGCTGGGCTATTATCAAAGAAAATCGGCGGACCCAGTATCAAACCTTATCAGCCCGAAGGTTTGTGGGAGATAAATAGTGGAAAATATTTCCCTGATACAGGTCAGGACGTCTACCGTAGGAGCCTCTATGTATTGGTCAAAAGGACGGTCCCTAACCCGACCTTAAACTCCTTCGATGCACCTGATCGCAGCTACTGTGTGGTAAGACGCCAGCAAACTAATACTCCCCTACAAGCTTTGGTAACATTAAATGATCCCACTTTTGTTGAAGCTTCACGCAAAATGGGAGAGAAAATGGCCCGAGAAAAAGAGGAGGAAACCGCTATCAAAAAAGCTTATCTGTCTGCAACGGGCAGGTGGCCATCGGCAAAAGAAATAGATATTTTAAAACAACAATATGCGCTGGAGTTTCGAAAAATGAGTGCAAACCCCGAAAAAATACGGGGGTGGTTGCGTGCCGGACATTCCCCTGTTGACCCTTCCGTAGATTCGATACGCACGGCCGCCTTTGCCGTGGTAGCCAGTACCATTTTAAACTCTGACGCCACATTAACCTTACGATAACGATGTGTCATCATCCTCACGAAGTACCTAAATCCCTCCAGACGCCTGAGCTGAAAAGGCTCCAGGAGAAATTAGACCGACGTAATTTCCTTGTCAAAACGTCGCTAGGACTGGGTGCCCTGGCCGTC
>JBAYRB010000364.1:0-3948 GCA_041676905.1 Spirosomataceae bacterium | reverse complement strand
TCCAATGCGCGCTTGATATTTTCCTGACCCTGCACATGGGAAAAGTCAGCTTCATAGTTATTTTGGGTCGTATAAAATAAATCTTGCGTATCGACCACCAGGGGCTCGATTTCCATTTTACCTTCTAAAAATGCGATTGCTTCTTCCAGCGTTTTTACGGGAATGACGTCCAACTCGTTGACTATAGCGGCTTCGTGTGCATTTTCTGCTGGTAGTATAAAACCTTTGAATCCGTTCTTACGGGCTTCTATGGCGATAGGAAGCACGCCTTTTATGGGTCGAAGTACACCATCCAGGGATAGTTCCCCCATGATGATATAGTCTTGCAGTTGACGAATGGGTTTAATTTGTTCGGACGACTCCAGCACACAAAGTGCGATCGACAAATCATAAGATGTACCTTCTTTGCGAAGGTCAGCTGGGACAAGGTTTACAACGATTTTTTGACGCGGCATTCGATATCCAGCAAATTTTAGAGATGCTTCCACCCTTTGTTGGCTCTCTTTCACCGCACTATCGGCAAGTCCTACCATATAAAAACCGAGTCCTTGTGCAACGGTTACTTCCAGGGTAATAATTCGGGCTTCAACGCCATAAACGGCGCTACCATAGGTTTTTGATAACATGATTGTAAATGGTAAAGTGTAGTATGTTTATTAATTCCGTTCAATCCGTATAGTATGTCGGTGGTATCTATTTTACCACCGCTGATTCACAAACGTAGGTAGGTATTATCCCGGTGCTGCGAATCTTCATATCTACGTCCTCCAAGCGTGTATTTCCGGTTAATACCAGGGCTGTATCCAGACCGAATTTATTCCCACCTAAGATATCTGTTGTTAGCGTATCGCCCACCATTAGGATATCGTTTCGGTCAATTCCGCGATTACGTTGGATTTGTTGGCAAGCAAATATAAACATTTGTGCGTCGGGCTTACCAAACCTCATAAATTGCTTCCCTACAATATCTTCGATCATTTTCGCCACGGCTCCAATGGCGATGGCTACTGTTTTTCGACCCATAGGGTAGGTTCTGTCAGTATTTGCAACAATAACCGGTATGGTTTTTTTCCGGAGAAGGTTGACCGTCTTGTTGAGGTCCGTATCCCAGTCAAAGCCTTCGTCATCCATAAAGACCAAAGCACTGACTTCGTCTACATTTTCGAGGCTAAGGTCGTTGATCGATAAGGCCTTTAAACCGGCGGTTTCCAGGTAATGCGCTGAGTTCTTCGTTCCCAGGTAGGCAACCACTCCGTGTTTTACTTTATTTTGCAGATACTCCCGTGCGAGCATCCCTGAAGAAACGATCGTTTCCGGTTTAATTTCATACAATCCTAACTTATGGTAAGAATCTGCCAACTGTTTGGGGCTACGTGACGCATCGTTGGTTAGTACGTAAAACTCTTTTCCGGTTTCTCTGAGGTAGGCAAAGGTATTTTCAATGCCCGGAATGAGTGCATTGTAGGTTTTTAATACTCCGAAAGCGTCAAAGAAAAGTACTTTATAAGGTTCAATTGCAGCTTTAAAGTCAGTCAGCTCCATCCGGTTGTAACAGAAAAAAGGGTTAAAAACGGGAAATTCCGCTGAGCTAAAATAGATGGAAAATTGACTTTCTCCAAAAGCTATTGCAGTACGTTTTCTCCTTTTTCAAATTGTGCCAATTGATCGAGGAAGGTTGGATCACGTTCGATGGCGTTCCCAATGACGATCACGTCGGCACCGGCATGGAAAGCGGTAGCCACTTTTTCAACCGTATCGATACCCCCGCCTACGATAAGGGGGGTTTGTACGGTTTGGCTCACCGCCCGGATCATAGCTGCGGGTACGGGGTTATAAGCTCCACTGCCAGCATCTAAAAACATCATTTTCAAGCCTAGCATTTCCCCGGCTAAAGCGGTACACGCTGCTATCTCCGGTTTATCGGAAGGAATAGGCATGGTATTGCTGATGTAGGAAACGGTTGTGGCTTTTCCACTTTCGACGAGCATATAGCCGGTCGAAATTATTTCCAACCCGCTTTTTTGGAGCAACGGAGCGGCTGTAACGTGTTGCCCAATCAATAAATCTGCATTCCGTCCAGAGATGAGGCTCAAAAAAAGTATAGCGTCGGCACTAGGTTCTATATGGAGGCTGTTTCCAGGAAAAAGGATAACGGGCAATTCACAATTACCGCGGATAACCTTAACCAACTGATCGAGGCTATAACGGGTGATAAGGCTCCCCCCAATGAAAAAATAATCCGTACCACAGGATACAGCCTTGTGTATGAATGCGGGTAAGGTATCGAAATCAACCTTATCTGGATCCAGTAAAATTGCCAGCGATTTGACCCCTCTCCTTCTTTTGTCTAGGAGTTCGGCCCCAATATTATTCTTCACTTTCGCGCTTGTCTGTATGATCTGCAACCACGTAATCGACTACCTTTTGTTTTGCCCACCCCATAGCAGCTGCCCATAGTATACTTTGTAGGGCTCCAGAAAGGGACAATCCGGAGTTCTTTACGCTTTTTTTAGTTTTAACTTCCTCACGATCTTCTTCCTCCTTAGGTACTAGTAGGTTGAAGAGCCCATATACACCCAAAATAACACCGCCGATAACGGCTGCCCGTTTGCCGTGCTCAAAAAGGTTCGACTTCACATCCTCCCACTGATCATCCAATTTTTCTTTGTATAAATTCAGACGTTCATTCAGGATTACTTTTTCTTCCTCGGTATTAGAGGAGAACGGGCTCGATAATTTAGGTGCTTTAAGGTTCATGGCTTATCAATTCAGAGTTTTACCACTCAAAATTTCCCAAAAATAACGATTCCTCTCAAATAAGAACCAAACCGAAAACTCAATTTGTCCTATTCGGCTCGTCCTGACCAATCGTTTTCTCTAGCACCCAACGTAGTGTTTTCATAAACGACTCCTTCATTATAAACAACAAAAGGAGCACTATGGCAAAGAAACCTGCTACAATTAGGTAGCCTGCGAAGGTACTTTCTAATACGTTGTTTAGATAAATTGCCAATAGTATCAGCAGAAAAACGGATACGATTAAAAAGGTAAAAAGAATGGCGGTTACATAAACTAACTTAAGTATAATACGTTCGATATAACCCCGAACTTCTACTTCGAGTAGGTCGGTACGGGTTTCTACATACTTATAGAGTGTGTTTCGGATTTCCTCCAATTGCGTCAGCATAACCTAATTTGTTTTAACAAGGGGAAATCGGCCGAACTCCCTTGTTTTAGTCCAGAAAGATTCCTAACAACCAGGACACGATCGATACGATAATACTGAAAAACAAGGCGGGGAAAAACCCTTCAACTGTAAAACTAGGTACAATGAACGCAGTCAAATAAACTATGAATACGTTGATGACAAAATAAAAAATCCCCAATGTCAGAATGGTCACCGGAAGTGCAAGCAGTTGTAAAACCGGTTTCAGAAATGCATTAAGTAACCCAAAAACGACAGCAACTACCACGGCTTCCTGTGTCCCAGGTACGTCGACCCCGTCAACGATGTTAACCGCTACCAGAACCCCCAAGGTAATGATTACAAGTCTGATAAGTAAACGCATATAATATAGCTGGTTGAAGTATGTCAGGCTTTGTGTCTTTCACGAAGTACGTCAATTACTTCATCCAAGTCAATATTTTTTTGTTCCAGTAGCACCAGTAAATGGAATAACAAATCGGCAACCTCGTTTTTAAAGAGATGATCGTTGTCATCTTTAGCTTCAATTACCACCTCAACCGCTTCTTCCCCGACCTTCTGAGCTATTTTATTAATACCTTTTTCAAAAAGTTTACGGGTATAAGATGTCTCAGATGCTTCGTTTTTCCTTTGCCGAATAATCTTCTTTTGCAGGTAATTCAAGAATCTTGCCTTGCTATCGTTGCTATCTTCAAAGCAAGTGGCTGATCCGGTATGGCAAACTGGGCCTACGGGTTCTGCCT
>JBAYRB010000363.1:0-3949 GCA_041676905.1 Spirosomataceae bacterium | reverse complement strand
GAGCGAATGGCGTTATTCTGATTACCACAAAAAAAGGAAAAGCTGGCGAGGGGACTATTACGTATGGGTTGGATCTGAGTGTGCCGACGGCTGGACCCAAGCGCCCGGAGGTGTTAAACGCTCAGGAATACTTGGATGTTGAAGACCTTGCGTATGCTAATATCCAAAAATATGATCCGGTAGGGTGGGCAGAAGGTAAGTATCCTCATTTGAATCCCCAAACCCGACGTGCCCAGCTATTAGCAGCCCATCCGGATGTATTCACCGTACGACCCGATGGAACCTATGCCCCTAATTACGATACGGATTGGTTTAAAGAAGCTACTCAAAATCGACTATCCCAGAATCATCAGCTAAATTTCAGTGGCGGAAATAACAAAACGACCTATTCCCTTTCCTTAAACTATCGGGACGATCAGGGCTTGATTAAAACCTCTTATCTACGTCGGTACGCGACCCGGCTCACCATCGACGATCAAGTGAAAAAATGGTTGAGAATTGGCGGTACCTTAAGTTACAATAACCAAGCGGAGAACCTTGTCGATATCACGGATGCCGTACCTCGCCAAATGGTGGAAGACTTTCCGTTCCTCCCAGTGAAATGGCCTGATGGAACCTATGCCAACAACCGTGACTACCCCCAAGCTGAAGGAACGATGAGTTCGGTACACCGGTTGATGGGGCGGAAATACCATCAGTTGACACAAACAACCTTGGGTAGCTTAAATGCTAACCTAACGTTAGCTCCCGGGCTAATCTTCCGTTCCGTATTGGGTATCAATGTGATGCAGCAGGAAATCAATCAGTCGGAGACGAGAACCTTGAGGATCAGTGAGTCAGGGACGGCTAGCAAAGACGCCCGGAAAGAGGTTTTTTGGTCACTGGAAAATTATCTTACCTATGATAAGATATTTAACGATATTCACTCTCTTACTGCAATGGCGGGTATATCCTGGCAAGAAACCAAGTATTCATCCACCAATGCGAGTATTCGTAATTTCGCCACCGACTATTTCAGTTATAATAACTTAGGTGCTGGTGCTACCCAGCCAGGGGTTGGATCCAGTGCTTCCCGTTCGGCGTTCAACTCCTACTTTGGACGTGTTAATTATACCTATAACAATAAATACCTATTAACCGTCACTGGGCGTGCAGACGGTTCTTCCAAATTTGGGGAAAATCACAAATTTGCGTTCTTCCCTTCAGCGGCCGTAGCTTGGCGGATCTCTGAAGAAGATTTCATGAGTCAAAACAATTGGATTTCTAACCTGAAATTGAGATCCAGTTACGGCTTGACCGGTAACTCGGAAATCCCACCCTATTCTTCCTTGTCCCTTTTAAGCTCCACGTATGCAACCATTTACAATGATACAAGGGTAGTTGGAACAGGGATTAACCGTCTGGCCAACCCCAACCTCAAATGGGAAAAAACGGCGCAAACCGATGTAGGGTTGGAGATCGGTTTATTCAACTCCCGAATCGTCATTGAAGCCGATTACTACTATCGGAAGACTACCGACATGCTCCTCGACGCCCCTGTTCCCAGAACCAGTGGTTATGCGGTTATTCGGAAGAATATAGGATCCATGGAAAACAAGGGTGTTGAATTGGCTATCAACACAGTCAATATTGAAAATAACAATTTGACTTGGAACACGAACTTCAATATTTCCTTTAACAAAAATAAAATCCTATCCCTAGCCACACCTGCTGATATTTTCAACGTGGGTGGCCCCAGCATAACTAACCAAACCGGGATCATACGGATCGGGGAACCTGCGGGCGCTTTTTGGGGATTGACCCGTTTAGGTACCTGGAGCGAAGCCGAGCGCGAGGAAGCTGCGCGGTTTACCAGCTATCGTGGAAACCTCACGATGTTGCCGGGTGATATCAAATATTTGGATCGGGACGGTGACGGAGCCATTACCGATGCCGATCGTTCGATCATAGGAAATGGCTCGCCCAAGGGTTGGGGAACTTTGGCCAATACCGTGCGCTATAAAAATTTCGATTTAACGCTGGATCTTCAATTCTCCTACGGTAACGATGTCATGGATATGAACCTCCATGCCAGTGAGGACCGGGTTTCCATCGCCAATAGTTACAAGTCGGTGTTAAATGCGTGGAGACCGGATAATCAAGACACCCCGATTGCCGAAATCCGTGAAACACGTGCCGGCTATGTGACCAATGTTGACACGCGCTGGGTTTTTGACGGATCTTTCCTAAGAGGTAGAAACCTCTTATTGGGTTACACCATACCATCCGACTTTGTGAATCGAATTAAGCTAAGTTCTGCTCGAATTTATCTTTCCGCACAAAACTTCTTTTTGTTAACCCCTTATCCATTCGGTGATCCTGAAATGACTCCGATACGTGGAGGCGATGGAAACAATGTTTTCTCGCAAGGTATGCTCTGGCACGGCTATCCTAAACCGACCACTTACCTGGCGGGTTTACAAATTTCATTCTAAGATATTTTCCAGCTAACCATTCAAATGTCGATTAAGATGATTACGAATAATCTAAAAAAATATATAAAGGTGGGAGCCGGCGCTATCATGTTGCTCTTTCCTACGGCCTGTACTGATTTTTTAAGTGAAACGGACTTATCCAACTTGCAACCCGAGAGTTTCTATACGATTCCCGATCACGCGGAAGCTGCCCTGGCAGCAACCTATTCCGGACTGCGATTCTACGGAGAGGGGGCTGGCATTTTTTCCGCCAACTGGCAAATGCTCGAAGCGGTTACCGGTACGGCTACAACCCAAACTGGACAGAATTCCGACTTAAATAACCTTTATGGTTTAATACATCAGGCTAGTACCGGACACGTGGGTAACTGGTGGAACGGTCTCTATCGAATCATCGCCAATGCCAACTTGGCCATCGAAAAGATCCCAGGTATCAACTTCCCCGATGAATCGCAGAAAAACAAGTTACTCGCAGAAGCGCGTTTTCTCCGGGCATGGTCATACTTTTATATTGTACGGCTCTGGGGCGACGCTCCACTGATCACTATGCCACAGACTGCCGCGTCGGAGGACTTTTTTCCCAATCGTACTCCACAAGAACAAATTTACGAGCTAATTCTTAGCGACTTAACCGCAGCGGAGGCGGCCGGTTTGCCTGATTTCCAGACCAATGGTAGAGTTTCCAATATGGCTGTTAAATCGCTGTTGGCCAAGGTGTACCTCACGATGGCCGGATACCCCTTGCAAAAAGGCACGTCTCATTATGCGATGGCAGCACAAAAAGCGTTGGAAGTAATCAATTTTTCGAAGGCTAACCCGAGTACACTGAATTTATTCGAAACCTATGCTCAATTGCGTAATGAAGATTTAAAAAACCGTGTAGAACATATCTTCCAAATTCAATATAATACGACGGTTGCCGGGTTTCCGCTGAATGACTTCTTCCCCAACCAAACCGCAGTGACTTACGCCGGTCCTGGGGGAACGGGAAGT
The DNA here is from genome assembly GCA_041676905.1 of Spirosomataceae bacterium. GTDB lineage: Bacteria > Bacteroidota > Bacteroidia > Cytophagales > Spirosomataceae > Ravibacter. Next base: position 482 of record JBAYRB010000363.1, on the reverse strand, counting down.
ACCGTCCCGACCGTTTCGTTTTACAATTCCTATGAAGAGGGGGATCTACGGACAAAAAACCAAGTCGGCTGGTTTTACGATTCCTATTATGTCAATGGTACGGGTGCACCGTTCGATTTAGGACAGCCCCATGTTTTTAAATATTTCAATCAGAAGGCACTGGGAGCACCGGGCATTACACCGACACGCCTCAACAATTTGAACGTCAACCTTATTCGGTATGCGGAAGTACTTTTGATTTATGCGGAAGCACAAAATGAGTCCGGCGGCTTGAATCAGGAAGCCTATGAGGCTTTCAAAAGAATCAGAGATCGTGCAGAATTACCTACATTACCCATGGACTCCTATACCCAAGCCTCCTTCCGAGAAGCTGTATGGAAAGAACGTTGGATGGAATTCTGCTATGAAGGAATAACCTGGTTCGATATGATTCGCCTTCGCAAAGTTTGGAATGAAACCGAGCGTAATTTCGACGATTTTGT
>JBAYRB010000362.1:0-3974 GCA_041676905.1 Spirosomataceae bacterium | reverse complement strand
TTACAGCTATGAAAAGAATCGCATTTAGTTTCTTACTATTAACAGGGCTATTTTTAACATCATCGGGATTTACGACTAAGGGTGACGACGATAGCTCCTTGAAATTTTCTCCCGTAGGTGACACACGCTGTCAGGTAACCTTTGAAAACCCTGGTAAAAGATCCATACTATACATCAAGGACGAAGTTGGGCGGATCCTTTACAACGAAGCAATTGGTCGTAATGAAACATACTCAAAGATATTTGACCTGTCGACCTTGATCGATGGTAAATATACCATTGAGATTAGCCGTGGTAAAGAACGAATTACCAAACCATTCGTAGTAGCCACACAAACGTACAGATCGGTTAATCTTATTGCCGACTAAAGCTGCGGCGAGAATGGAGTTGCGAAGCGTAAATCAAATTTCTTTCTACAGTTGAAAAATTTGGTTGCTCAAATCGTAAATTTACGGCGCAACTTATACTCAATTGTATGGCCATCGAATTTCATAAATACCAGGGTGCGGGGAACGACTTCATTATGATTGACAATCGCAATGAAGGCTTTTCCCGTGATCCCGAAGTAATTGCCCATCTGTGTGACCGACGCTTCGGAATTGGAGCCGACGGACTAATTCTCATTCAAGAATACGCGGGTTATGATTTCTACATGGTCTATTTCAATGCGGATGGCCATGAGGGAAGCATGTGTGGCAATGGAGGGCGATGTGCTGTCAAGTTTGCTTATCATTTAGGTATCATTACGGAAGCTACCCGATTTATGGCTTATGACGGGGAACATACCGCTACTGTTGAAGGTGATATCGTGCGTTTGAGCATGCGCGATGTCGGTCAAATTTCATCGAATAATCAAGCATATTTCGTGGATACGGGATCTCCGCACCATGTCGAATTTGTCGATGATGTAGCGAAAGTCGATGTGGTAAATGTCGGAAGAGCGGTAAGATATCATGAAGACTATCGCCCTACCGGAGGAACGAATGTCAATTTTGCTGAGAAATTAGGTATACAGCGGTTAAAAGTAAGAACGTACGAACGAGGCGTTGAAGATGAAACCCTCGCTTGTGGTACCGGAGTAACGGCCTGCGCATTGACTGCAGCCGAACTTTTCGCGTGGCAAGGTCCTATTGAGGTAGAAGTGCCCGGAGGTAAATTGGCCGTAGAATTCGATCGAACAGAAAACGGTTTTACGAATATCTTTCTGATCGGGCCGGCAAAATTCGTTTTTAAAGGCAGTATCTAGCCTTATTCCACCCCCAGAATACCTCCTTTAAGGTGAAATATCCCTTTGTCCTTCCATGCTTCCACGCGACAATAATCCATAGCAGCGACCCTACTTCTCGTACCGTTGGAACAAATAACGATTATGTTGTCAAACTGCTCTATCGCTGACCTTTTATTTCGTATTTCGGCCAGGGGTATATTGATCCCACCTTCATTAAATTCCTCAAACTCCCATTTCTCCCGCACATCTACTACCACTGTATTGGGTAAATCCCTGAATTTGGGGAATTCATCCAGGGTAATATCTTGGTAATTTTTACGTGACATGATCCAAACTTTCGAGTCTGAAAGATAAGAATAAATCACAAAGTCGGGGAAATGAAACAGTTAAAAGGTGCTCTCTAGAACGGTAGCATTAGCGAAATAAATCACCATTTTTGAGAACCTTTAAATCCTTTTAAACGTATATATAGGATGAGAAGTAGGCTTGGAAGATTCTTATTGGGAGCTGTCGTGGCAATTATTGCCGTGATAGGGTATTTGAATAAATCCCAGGTCAATCCGGTGACCGGCGAAAAACAAAGAGTTAGCCTTACTCCTGAAGAAGAAGTTGCCCTTGGGTTACAAAGTGCGCCCATCATGACCGAACAGTTTGGCGGGCTTTATCGGGATCCTGAAGCGCAACAGGCGATCAAAATGATAGGCCATAAGCTGGTCCAAAACAGTGATGCTTCCCGGTCGCCCTACCGGTTCGATTTTCATATTCTTGCTGACGCACAGACCGTGAACGCGTTCGCGCTTCCCGGTGGACAGATTTTTATCACCCTTGCGTTGTTGCAACGATTGAAAACGGAAGACGAAGTGGCGGGTGTTTTAGCCCATGAGATCGGCCATGTCGTAGGAAGGCATTCCGCCGAACAAATGGCCACCCAGGAATTAATGTCGGGCTTAGCTGGCGCCGCGACTATCGCATTGAGTGAGCCTGGTTCAGAACAGGGCTCGGCTTATGTAGCTCAATATGTAGCGAACATACTAAATTTAAAATATGGACGAGAGGATGAATTGGAGTCAGATGAGTTTGGTGTCAAATATCTAATTCAAGCTGGCTATAATCCAGAGGCCTTAATCCAGGTAATGAATGTACTAATGGAAGCCTCCGGTGGAAATAATGGCCCCGAATTTGCCAGCACCCACCCCAGTCCGGTAAATCGTATTGAAAAAATTAAAAGTGCTATTGAAAAACATAGCCAACTATTGCATTAATGGATAAAACAAAAGTAAAACTTATCGTAACCGACGTAGACGGAACCTTACTCAATTCTTCACACTGGCTGAACCCCAAATTTTTCGACGTTTTCGAACAGCTACATTCCGCTGGAATCACATTTGTTGTAGCCAGTGGACGCCAGTATCAAAACCTTCGAGAAGTCTTTGAACCTATCGAAGACCGAGTGTACTTTGCTGCAGAAAACGGGAGTTACGTTCTATTTCAAGAAAAAGAAATCTTATCCAGAACCATCAACCCGAGTGAAATACATCAGCTGGTCACGATTGGCAGAACCATCCCCAGTGCCCACCTGGTACTTTGCGGAAAAAAAAGTGCTTATATTGAATCGACCACACCGCAATTTGTCCAGCATCTTTCTACCTACTTTGCCGAATTTCAGGTCGTTGACGACCTACTACAGGTCAATGACGAAATTCTAAAATTTACGGTTTGCGACTTAACCGGTAGCGAAGCCAACTCCTACCCTAGTTATAAACATCTGAGCGAGAAATTCCAGGTCAAGGTCTCAGCCGATACCTGGTTAGATATATCGGATAAACAGGCGCACAAAGGGAATGCAATCTCTTTTTTGCAACAGAAGTATAATATCAGCAAAGAGCAAACAATGGTTTTTGGCGACTATCTGAACGACTTGGAAATGATGGATCAAGCATACTTTAGTTATGCCATGGCCAACGGGCACCCCCTCCTAAAATCGAAGGCGAGATTTATCGCCAAAAACAATAATGAGGATGGGGTCTTGGACGTACTTGAACGCCTAGCAGGCCTACTTGTGATATAAATCTACATGCCTTACCAGGCTTATATTCGGGTAACAAAAAGCTCACCTTGTTACCCGAAAGTTTGCAATCTTTAGCCGGGATCACCGTTAACACATTTACGATCTGACAAAAAGCGCTCTCAAGCGTTTGAGATTGATCCAAAAACACTGCGCTATACCTTAAACCTGACCGGAATTGAATGCTATGATAGGCATTTAAGGGCTGCTAGCCTGCCTCCCCACATTGAAAAATCGGTATTGGGTGACTTGCAGAATAATGGCTAATCACCAACGGCAACTGGAATCAGGTAGGAGTGATAAGAATACCGATATTTTTCTTTCACCTAGATGAAATACTAATTAAGAGGGACAATTTCTGTAATTTGTGCTCTTACAATTAAATTAGTTTCATTTTTAATTATAGCTTCTAATCAAATGCCAAATCCGTGGACTGGGAAAGGGAATCCTTACACCCGACAGGAAGTACGAGACCGACTTCAAGCGACTATTGATCAAAAGAATGCCATCATAGCTGCCGGTGCGGGAACCGGAATCAGTGCGAAGTTCATTGAAAAAGGAGGTGCAGACCTGATCATCATTTACAACTCCGGTCGCTTCCGTATGTCGGGACACGGATCGACAGCCGGACTGATGGCCTATGGTGATGCCAATGCAGTCGCCATGGAAATTGGGGAGTTT
>JBAYRB010000361.1:0-3976 GCA_041676905.1 Spirosomataceae bacterium | reverse complement strand
GTATACTCTTCTTCTTCCGACAATATCACGGGTGTGCCACTACCACCTCGGTGCAAATTAGCGCGGAAATCAGCTTCCAGGCCTTGTCTTTTAATGGCGGCAACGACTTTATTTCCCACTACAAAAACTCGGATGTCAGCACTTCCGGCTTCGGCAATATATTCTTGAAGGAGAAAATTAGCCCTAAGACCATAAAAAGCCTCAATGGTCGATTTAGCTGCTTTTTTCGTTTCCGCTAAAACAACTCCCACCCCTTGAGTACCTTCCAAGGTTTTGATGATCACAGGGGGGCCACCTACCCGCTCGAGGAGTTGCTCGACCTGTGAAGAGTCTTTTGCCATGACGGTTTTGGGAATTTTTACGCCTGACTTCGAAAGGATTTGTAAACTCCGCAACTTGTCCCGACAACGCATGATCGCCTGGGACTTTACGGTTGTAAAAACTTTCATCATTTCGAACTGCCTGACCACCGCACAGCCAAAACCCGAAATAGACGTGCCTATCCGAGGGATTACCGCGTCTATATGATCAATTTCCTGTTGGTCGTAAATCAAACTCGGTTTATTGCCTTCAACAACTAGAAAGCATTTGGAATGATCGATGACTACGCCTTCGTAGCCTTTATGGTGTATTTCTTCTAGAAGCCTCCGGGTAGAATAAAGAGACTTATTGGTTGACAAGATGGCAATTCGCATGATTGACCGTATAATGATGAATGAGAAAACGTGGGATGTGGGGCCTTAATCGAGTCGCTTTGTGGAAACGTCAACCAGAAATCGACCAAGTAAAAAGTTGCGACCAATGAGTACGGGGTAAGTCATTTTTCGACGATTGGCCAGGGTGAATTTGCCCCTGATTTTCCTGCCATTTATGACTACCAACGTTTTAATAGCATATCGGGTTTCCACTTGACCGAATGAATTTTTAACCGTTCTGACATGAAATTCTTTCGTGGAAAATGGGGTGAGCTTACCCGGCGATAATTCCAACCAGAAGTTGAGCATATCCCCCTTTTTAGTTTGCGTGTGTGTTACTTTATGGCAATGTAAGGCTGATATTTTTGCGCCAGTATCTACCCTTGCTTTGACCTTCTCCCATTGTAATTCGGGGAAATCAATGATCTCAGCGCCGCCAATGATCTGATGTGTTAACACTGTATTAAATGCCTTTAGTCTTTTTTCAGCAATTGCGACAAAGTTAAGGATAGATCCAGGAAAACAATCTTCGCTTTTACATTACTTTCTATATGATAAAGGGCTGTCGATAATTCATCAATGATAGCGGGTAGGTACCTTAGATTTAGGGTAGAGGCAAAATTTATGAGGAAGCTACGACTGGTTTCCGTGATACGGATCAAATCCTTAGCCTCCGATTTCAAAAGTAAAATGTCACGAAAAACCCGAAGGGAGTATTCCAAAAGATCTTTCTGCTTTTCACGAGCAAATTTGTCGAACTCGTTTGATTCAGTTACGAGGGCTGTTAGGTCCTTCCGGTAGCAATAACGCATCCAATGTTGAAACCAATCGTGTCGGTCGTCCAATTGGACTTGCGTTAAATTTTGTGCTTCCGACAAGTTGCCGTCGGCCAAATAGACGATCTCTGCGATGCGGTTTTCGTCGGTTAGGTGAAGGGTATCGGTCAGATAAGACCTGACTTCCTCATCTGTAAAACGGGGCACCCAGATTTGTTGTACGCGCGATATGATCGTGGGAAGAAGACGTTGTGATTGATCGGAAACGAGTAAAAAAATCGTCTTCGCCGTGGGTTCTTCCAATATTTTCAGCAATGCATTGGCTGAGGAAGGGTTCATTAATTCTGGTTTCCAGATCAACAAAATTTTATAACCCCCTTCATACGATTTGAGTACCAATTTTCGAATGATATTACGGGCTTCCTCAACCGATATTCCGGCTTGTCGGTTGTCAGCTTTCAGAAATTGTAGCCATTGGGGTAAGGTCTGATAGGGGCTATATTCCAGGAATTTGCGCCATTCAGGGAGGTATTGTTCAGCTAATTTCCGGTCGTCTTTGTCGTGTGTTTTTGCAAAGGGAAAAATAATATGGAAATCGGGGTGCGCAAGTTGATTCATTTTTCGGCAAGATCCGCACACACCGCAAGCATCGTCGATAGTCCTGTTTTCGCAAAAGATATACGTAGCAAAGGCCATGGCCAAAGCCAGGTTTCCACTACCGGGATAGCCGTCTAATAACATTCCATGCGCTACCTTGTTTCGGGTAACGGATTGAATCAATAGATTCTTAATAGATTCTAGCCCAGGAATATCTTTGAATAACATATTTAAACGCCAAATGGGACCTCAGCATTTATCTATAGGGCGAAGTAAGTTTAAATACTTCCTCCAAAATGCTGCGATCCATATCCCTAAAGATATGATTTTTACTCTTAGCTGTCATCTCGGCAACCTGAAGTGCTTTGTCCAGTCGATAGGTTGCATAGCCCTCTGCTTTGCCTCCCCATGTAAAAGACGGGACGAATTTATCTTGGAAACCAGCTCCGAATACATTCACGTGTACGCCAACTACTGTTCCCGTATTAAACATCGTATTAATACCTGATTTGCTGTAATCTCCCATATACAACCCGCATTGGGGCAATCCGGAATCTTCCAGACGGCCTTCCACATGGCTGAATAGTTTTACAGAAGAGTAGTCGTTTTTGAGATTAGAGTTATTGGTATTTGCTCCCAAATTACACCAATTGCCTATGACAGAACTACCCAAATAGCCGTCATGTCCTTTGTTTGAATAGGAAAAAATGACGGAATTGTTTATTTCTCCTCCGACTTTACAAAATTCACCAATTGAACAATTTGGGCGAATTTTGGTGCCCTGTGCAAGTATTGACCCCTCACCAATAGCAAATGGACCTTGGATGGTACTACCTTCCTGTATTAGCGCATTTTTACCTATGTATATAGGACCAGTTTCTGCATTGAGGATCGATGCTTTTACTTGCGCACCTGCTTCGATGAAAATGTTTTCAGGAGCGTAACAAGCAGTGAAAGGGTCAGTTAGGGGTACGAAATCTTTTTTCCCTTTCATCCGTTCGATATCCGCTATGATTTCCTGTCCGTTTAGGACGTGGATATGCCAAATTTTTCCGATTTGCCTGGAAGTTCCTGTATGTTCCCGGCTATCAAATTTTTCATAGCCTTCTGTGGGGTGCCAGGTAGTAGGGGTTCGAATGGCTAAAACCTGTCGATCAGAAGCAACGAGCGCAGCTCCCAATGGTAAACTCTTCACGGCCTCCACCAAGGAAGCATCGGGTAAAATGGAGCCGTTGATAAATAGGTTATCGTTTTCGACGTGAACGGGATATTTTTTGTGAAGATAGGGCTCGGTGAGATAGCTGATTTTTTCGGAAAGTTCATATTTCCATTTTTCAGCGATGGTCATGACGCCGCATCGGATGAGTGATGTGGGGATAGTGTAAGTAAATGGCAGCAAATGGGCCTTTACGTGTGGATCATCAAATAAGATAACGTTGATCATAAGTAGATTAGGAAATAACTTTTCGTACAAAATAAGGGCGGGCCGTCGGAAAAACCGGCAGCCCGCCCTTATTTATTTCCTTAAGGTCCCTATTTCCGGTTGTAACGCTTGTTGAATTTATCAACACGTCCGGTCGTATCCACCACGGTATTCTTCCCGGTATAGAAAGGATGCGACTTGGAAGAAACTTCTACTTTATAAACGGGGTACTCGTTGCCGTCTTCCCAAACGATGGTCTCATCGGTTTGAATAGTAGAGCGGGTCAGAAATTTGTAATCACTTGAAAGATCCCAGAATACTACGGGTCTGTAATTGGGATGTGTATCCTTTTTCATTATCTCGTCTAATCTAATTATTAATTCCCTTCAAAAAAGAATGCGAAGTTATATATTCCCATACAGAAGATCAACAAAACAAAAGAAAAAATAGTGAAGATAGCTGAAATATGAATAAAAACAAGCTTT
>JBAYRB010000360.1:0-3993 GCA_041676905.1 Spirosomataceae bacterium | reverse complement strand
TCCGATTTGAAAATCTACGTTTTGAAGTGACGGGTTACAAAACACCTCCCCACGGCACAGAGCCCTATCAGGCTGCGGTTTATATCGACGCGGCTATAAGTATCGACTACGCCCGTCACATACACTTCTATAATTGTGATATTGCCCATACCGGTCAACACGGGATTTGGTTTAGGAAAAGAGTGTCTCATTCCTCTATCCAAAAGTCTCATCTATACGACCTAGGTGGGGGCGGTGTAAAAATAGGAGATTATGCTGCTCCGAAATTTATTACAAGCGAAAATGGCGAGACCGCGGAGACACACCATATTATAGTGCATAACAACATTATCCAACACGGCGGGTATGTGTTTCCCTGTGCTGTCGGGGTGATTATCTTTCATGCCAGTGACAATTCAGTAACCCACAACGATATAGCTGATTTCCGGTATACAGGGGTATCGGTAGGTTGGGTCTGGGGTTATTCTCCGAGCCCAGCAAAGCGAAATAAAATTGAGTTTAACCACATTCATCATTTGGGATGGGGGGAATTAAGTGACATGGGTGGCGTATATACCTTAGGTGCTTCGGAGGGCACGATGATTCGCAACAACGTAATCCATCATATTCACTCCTATAGTTATGGAGGCTGGGGGCTTTATACCGATGAAGGTTCTTATGGTATCGTACTGGAAAATAATTTAGTGTATCGATGTAAGAGTGCTGGTTTCCATCAGCATTATGGAAAAGAAAATGTGATTCGAAACAATATTTTTGCATTTAATCAATACGCCCAAATGCAGCTCACCCGGGTTGAAGATCACCATTCTTTTGATTTCACCCAAAATATTATCTACTACAACAGTGGGCAGCTCTACATGGACATGGGGAAGCACGCCTGGAAAAATGCACGTACCACGCTTGATAAAAATATCTTTTGGGATTGTAGAAAAGCCGAGCCGGATTTTCAGGGAATGGATTTTAAATCGTGGAAGGTCCTGGGAAAAGATAAAAATTCAATCGTTTCTGACCCACTTTTTGTTGATCCCAACGTGTATGATTTTCGTTTTAAAAGCGAAAAAGTAATCAGCAAGGTAGGTTTTAAGGCATTTGATTACCATCAAGCTGGGGTCTATGGCGATCCGGAATGGAAAGCTAGAGCGAAATTATCCGATAGGCTGCTCGAAGAATTCGATCAAGTGATGAAAAGTATACCTTAGTAGAGTTGTTCGAAGGTGCCTTTGACAAAGTCCTCGAAGGGTTCATTTTTATAATGATCCCCACCAAAAAATGTGACGATGCGGTAAAATTCGGCGGGTTTAATATAGCCTGGAATAGGTTGTATGATTTTCATTTTTTCGTCTAAGAATACGGTGGTAGGGAAGCTTGGCTTGTTTTGACTCAGAACCATAGCCCAAGCGTGGATACCACCTCGCCCTCTTTGGATAAAATGATAGTTCCGGTCGCCAATTTTTATGCTTTGGCGCTGTTCGGCATTGAATTTTATAGGATAGTAATTTTTGTTGATATATTCGGCTATTTCCGCTTTACTATACGTTTCCCTATCCATTACCTTGCACCAACCACACCAGTCGGTATAGAGGTCAACAAGCATTTTTCGCGGTTCTTTAGCATTCAATTCATAGGCTTCCTCCGGTGATAACCATTCGACCTTCCCTTTGGAATTTCCGGTGGGTGGAACCAGGGGTAATTCAAAGGATGAAAGTATAATCAAGAAAAAAAGCGATGAAAGGGCGGCGCCAGCCAATCTTACCATGGGTACGAAAATTTGTTTCAACCTAAAACATAACAATATTTTGACCAAAAAAATTACGTTGAACCGCCGAAATAGTTTTTGTAGACAAAAAAATACCCCGTTGTATCTTTGTACTTAAAGAATTCCAACGGGGTATGGGCATGGCGATAGCCTAGTTGCCAGGCGTACCTATGGAGGCAGGAGACCCTTCTTTTGGCGCACCGCCTTTCGAAAAATCCCCAGCTTTGATAATGACCATCTTGTTGTAGTCGATATACTTGTCGAACGCTGCTTTAATTTCAGCCGCAGTTAGGGATTGAATTTTATTTTCAAAAGCTTCATCCCAGGCGAGGGTTCTTCCCAAATAGAGATAATTGTTAAGACTCCCCGCCAGGGAGTTATCCTGTGCTCTAGACACTTGTCGTGACTGCAGATATCCGGATTTGGCTGTGCGAATCTCGTCCTCGGTAAACCCATCTTTGAGCGCTCTTTCAATTTCTTCACGGAACGCTTGTTCTAACTTCTCCACATTTTCAGGCGCGTAGATGGCAAAGGCAATAAAGTTTCCTACTTTGTCGATTGGATGGGCGCTAAATTGAGAGCCGACACCGTAACTCAAGCCATCTTTTACTCGGATACGGGTGGCGAGACGTGAGTTCAACAATCCTCCCCCCATCATAAAGTTTCCGAGTACCATTGCCGGATATTCAGGGTCATTGTCGCTAATCGCAATAGGAAACCCAGCCACGAACATGGCATTAGCTTTGTCGGGGGTTTCGATCGATTCGTTGGTGGGTTTCGGAAGTTGGAATTTTGCCTCCAAACGCTTGAAGGGCTTAGGGCTATTCCACGAACCAAATTCTTCGGTTACTACTTTTTGGATTTCGTCTTTTTCAAAATCACCCACGAAAGCAATGGTGGCATTGGTAGCCCCATAAAAATCCCGATGGAATTGTTTCAAGTCCTCGGCTGTCGCCTTTTTTATATCTTCCAATTCTTCATCAAATGTACCCACATACCGGGGATCCCCTTTGGGGTATGGGGATGTCTTACGACGGAATTCCAAGGAGGCAATCGCTTGGGGTTCACTCCGTTGGGATTCGATCATCGCGATTTGTTCCTGACGAAGTTTTTCAAGCTCTTCTCCATCAAAAATGGGGTTCTTTAAGATATCCGAAACGATCTTGATAACGGCTGGTAGGTTGTCTTTTATGGTTTCGATGCTAAGGGTTACCTGATTGGCGCCACTAACAATTCCCACCCGAGCATTGAGTCGGTCTAGTTCGTCTTTAATTTGTTGACGGGTACGATTGGTGGTACCTTTATTCAACATGGAGGCGGTTAAAGAGGGTAGGGCACCTTTATTTTTAAGGCTTTGCTCGTCACCAAAACGCACGGTCATTTGTGCCGAAACAACATTACCACGGGTCTTTTTCGGAAGCATCGCCAATTCTAGCCCATTTGATAATTTTACTTTTGTAGTCCGGTTTTCGATGTTTTCGGGCGTGGCATCAAATGCTTCACCCTGTGCGACTTGTTCCTCGCCCTTATAGTCTTTTAATAGTTCAGCAATATCGGGTCTCTCTGGTATTTCAGCCCGGTCGGGATTTGGATCTGGAATAAACAACCCGACGGTCCGGTTGGAGGGTTTAAAATACTTTTGGGCAACCCTTTTTACATCATCCACCTTGACTTGACGAACTCGATCCCGGAATAAAAAGGCGAGACGCCAGTCTCCAAAGGCGATATATTCACTGATTCCCTGTCCAACACGTTCTGTATTTCTAAACTGTAGATCCCAGTTTTTCAAAATCGTTTGCTTAGCTCTTTCCACATCTTCTTCCGAGGGGTTTAATAGGGCTACTGAGTCTAACGTGGCAATGAGGGCTGATCTCGCCTCCTCCAATGATTTTTCCTTTAGTACTTCCACCCCAAAGAGGGCATAGCCGGGATCGTAAAGTTGGAATGAAAATCCGAATTGAGAGCTGGCTTTTTTGGTTTCTACGAGGTTCTTGTAAATTCGCCCATAGGGTTCAGCGGTCAGCAATTCGGTTAGAATTTCTACCGGAGCATAGTCTTCGTGAGCCCCGGGAGGGATATGATAACCGGCCATCATCATCTGGACATCCCCCACGCGACGAACTTCTACCAATCTTTCTCCATCTTGGGTCGGTTCGACCGTATAGGTGGCTGGTAGCTTCCGTTCGGGTTTAGGAATGACTCCAAAGTACTGTTTAACATATTCCAGGGTTTTTTCC
>JBAYRB010000359.1:0-3996 GCA_041676905.1 Spirosomataceae bacterium | reverse complement strand
TCATACACCGCGATGTAAACGGCAACCCCGTCAATGTAGAAACATTCACTGCATCATAGCTTTTGCGATAATTACCTACTTAGCTGTTGCCGGCACGGTTTAATTACGCTAATCACCGGACAACCCCCTTTTTTTGCTAAGGAATCGCTAATACGCTATGACACTAGCGCATTATAAGCGGACAACGGGACTATTCAGCCATAGAATCTAAAGGGAGCGTACCTTTTTACCGGAGCAATATGAGGCCAGCGTGACCAATGCCCAGTCAAGTAATACACCTATTCCTAATCGTCAAAGTTCAACCCCTTACAATCTGTTAAACGTATCTTGACGATAATCCCCATCTTCTAAGCGGTACTAGAATATATTAGTTCATAGGTATGTTACAAAGCGAAATAAACAGCCTCATGTTTATTCACCTTACTACCTGATTCAGAAAATTCACCTCGCTATTAACGGACACCATCAAACGCAAAACCGACTTACTAGTGAGTATTTAAATCTTATCTATCCGACTATTCCATTAGGAAATCATCATTAATACAGTAAGATTTCCCATGTTCACTTACTTTTATAGATAGCTAACTACTTGACCTATGAAAATTTGGGGGTATTTATTCAAAACGATCCGAACGACCCCAGTTTATTGGGCGTTCCTATTTACCCTATTGTCCGTTACTTCAAGAGCTTTTCAACAAAATCTCTATGACTTTTCAGGGGATCAATTGCCAGGTACGTCCCAGCTGACCTTCGAAGGCAATTTATCTTATCACCTTTTAAATCAAGCGCATGAATTTGCCGACAAAAAGATCAGTTACGCCATTCAATCGAGGGAGCAATATTGGAATCGAGATTTCAGCTCCCCCGAAAAATATCAGGAGTCGATTAAGGAAAACCGCAATAGATTAAAAAAATATTTAGGCATCATTGACAACGACACCGCCAGCATCAATTATAATCCCGCCCTACCACAGTGGAAAAGGAGCATCTCAATGGAGAAGTATGCCGATGCCTCCGGCTCTACCCTAGTCGCAGAAACCCCAACCTACCGGGTCTTTCAAGTACGATGGCCTGTCCTGGAAAGGGTTTATGGTGAAGGGCTTTGGGTACAACCCAAGTCGCCGGCCTCTGCTTCTATCATCGTACTCCCCGATGCAGACCAAACCCCCGAACAATTACTAGGCTTGGCTCCCGGAATTGCCCCGGTGTCCCAATTTGCCCGAAAGTTGGCAGAAAATGGGCTGGAAATTATTATACCGGTTCTCATCGATCGACAATTGGTACATCCCGACAAAAATTACAACCAAACCCGACGGGAATGGATTTACCGACAAGCCTTCCACATGGGCAGACATATTTTAGGGTATGAGATTGAGAAAGTCCGGGCAGCTGTCGACTGGATCAAGATTACACATGGACCATCTCGCAAAGTAGGAATAGCAGGCTATCTGGAAGGGGGATTAGTGGCCTTTTATGCTGCTGCCCTAGACCAACGAATTGACGCCACCCTGGTTAGTGGTTATTTTGGCAAGCGTGAAAGGGTTTGGGAAGAACCCATTTATAGGAATATCTGGGGTTTATTGAGTGAATTTGGCGACGCCGAAATCGCCGGAATGATAGCTCCCAACCCCCTTATAGTGGAATATAGTGAAATACCCGAGGTATGGGATGGTGCCCGACCCGACTCCACAAACCTCTACCGCCATTCGGGGTATAAAGGACATTTTAAAACGCCCTCATTCCAAGATGTCAATGAAGAGTTTGAGCGAATCAATTCAATAGTCAACGAGAATTTTCAATTGCGAAAACTTTTCGCTAATTCTAAAAAAGAACCGGTGAAGTTTGGATCGAACGCCCCTTTGGAAGCATTTGTAAAATTACTTGGCTTACAGCAATTTAAAATATTGAACGAACCCACACCCACCGATCTTCGACGCACTTTTAATCCAGAAACCAGGCAAATTCGACAGCTCCAAGAATTAAACGATCACATTCAATGGTTACTTCGCTTATCTGATTACGAACGCAATCGCTTTTTTCTCCATAAGCTCTTACCTCAATGGGCTGACAAACCTTGGAGTACACGCAGTTATCACCCTTATCAGGATCCCAGTCTGTTTATCGAAAAATCAAAATCCTACCGCGAATACTTCGCCAAAGAAATAATTGGCCAGTTCGACGACCCCCTAAACACACCTAACCCACGGTCACGTAAAGTGTACGATGAAAAATTGTGGGTAGGATACGAAGTAATGCTCGACGTATACGAAGGCCTTTCCACGGCAGGAGTCATTTTGCTTCCGAAAAATATGGCTGAAAATGAGAAAAGACCAGTGGTTGTCCTTCAACATGGTCGAAATGGAGTGCCTGCCAACGTGATTGAGGGGAATACTAGTTACTACAATATGGGAGCGGTTCTAGCCGACAAAGGATTTATCGTATTTGTACCCTATGGGTTATACAATGGTGAAGATCGTTATCGATGGCTGAGCCGGAAAGGAAATGCCATTAAAAAGACCTTATTTTCATTTGTATTATCACAACACAACCAACTTATAAATTGGTTGCACTCCCTACCCTACATAGACGACCAACGTATCGCCTTTTATGGAAAAAGTTATGGAGGTGAAATGGCGATGCGAATTCCGGCCATACTCGAAGGGTATTGCCTTTCCGTATGTTCAGGCGATTTTGGCGATTGGAGCCGGAAAGTGGTGGACACTTATTTTCCCCGAGGTTTCATGAATTCGTTCGAATGGGAAATGCCTTATTTCGATATGGGTAGTACCTTTAGTTATGCAGAAATGGCCTACCTGATTTTTCCCCGCCCTTTCATGGTTGAAAGAGGACGACACGATACGGTTCAGCCCGACGAGTGGGTTGCATTTGAATTTGCAAAAGTGAGTCATTTTTACGACCAATTTGGACTAAAAGATAAGACCGATATCGAGTTCTTTAACGGAGGACATGCTTCGCGTAACGAAGGAGTCAGCCAATTTTTACACAAGCATCTTAACTGGCCTTAATACGATTTAAAATGATAAAAACTGATCGAAGAGATTTCTTAAAAAAGTCAATTTTGTCGAGCGTCGCTTTCACAGCGCCCCAGTTCCTAAATGCAAGTGAGTTACCTCAAAAGGACTCCCTTCCTATCAGCATATTCTCAAAACATCTCCAGTTTTTGAATATCCCCGATATGGTTGAGGCTGCCGCTGAAATTGGTTTTGATGGCGTTGATTTAGCGGTACGTCCGAAGGGTCATGTGGAACCTGCACAAGTAGGCGAGCAACTCCCCATAGCCGTTGATGCTTTTCGCAAAGTAGGATTCACTCCACAATTAATGACTTGTGCCGTCAGTGATGCCGATGACCAAACCGATAGAACAGTATTGGAAACCGCTGCGAAACTGGGGTTCAAGTATTATCGAATGAACTATTACCATTACTTGAAAGAAAAGTCCATACCCGACTCACTAATTTTTTTTAAGGATAAAATCAGAACCTTAGCTTCATACAATGAAAAATTGGGAATAACCGGCTGTTACCAGAACCATGCGGGAAATTACATTGGCTCGTCAATTTGGGAACTTTACGATCTGATAAGTGCAACAAATAGTAATTCCTTAGGGGTGCAATACGATATTCGACATGCTGTCGTAGAGGGCGGTCAAAACTGGCAAAACGGATTAAAATTGATTCACCAACGCATCAAAACACTAGCACTGAAAGACTTCCGTTGGGAAAAAATCGATGGAAAATGGAAGTTAGTCAATTGCCCTATCGGCGAAGGTATGGTGGATTTCCTGGCGTTTTTCAAATTGATTCGTTCTTATCAAATTCATGTACCCGTTTCGCTTCATTTTGAATATCCTTTAGGGGGAGCTGATCGTGGAAATACGACCCTTGATGTTAACCCTAATGCCGTATTCAACAGCATGCGCCGTGACCTGGCAAAAATCAGAACTTTGTGGGAACAGTCTGCCTAAGGGTTCATTCG
>JBAYRB010000358.1:0-4006 GCA_041676905.1 Spirosomataceae bacterium | reverse complement strand
GGTTGGGGAGAGGTGGCGTAGTCGAAAATATCTTCATACGCAACATTACGATGGACTCCATTCGGAACGAAGCCATCATAGCCGACCTCCAATACGATGGAGAACCGATCGAAAGAAATATGAATTACGAGCGCATCCGCTCGCAGGATGTCCCAGTTTTTCGAAATTTCTCAATCGAAAATGTGACTTGCCGCTATGCAAAAACTGCTGTATTGTTACGAGGTTTACCCGAGGATAGTACGATTTACAACCTCCGCTTTAAGAATATCCGTATTCAAGCCCTAAATGGAATCAGTAGTCAACATATCCAGAGCGTATCCTTTGAAAATGTTCAAATAGAATCAGTTCCACCCGGAATCAAGATAGGAAGAATCCAACCTCGGCATGCCCGTGAAATCAAGGCATCTAATTGGTCGGTCGGTGCTGAGACCATGGATAGAGATTTTACAATTTATGCCAACTGGCGGGCTTACTTAGGACCCCTGGGTTTCAAAAAAGCAAGGGTGCAGTCGGGATGGATGAGAACCGAATTGACCAAAGGAAAATACGACTGGGAATGGTTGGACAATATTGTGGATGATATGAACCAACAGGGCGTTCGGCCTTGGCTAAGTCTTTCATACGGGAATCCTCTCCATTGCACTTTTGAAGGAGATAGTCGGGGTGATATTCCTCGTACTCCCGAAGCTAAAAATGCCTGGGCAAATTATGTAGAGGCTATCGTTGAACGCTATAAAGACAAAGTCTTGGAGTGGGAAATTTGGAATGAACCCCGCATGGGCAAAGGAATCACGCCAGAAGAATATGCAGACTTGGTGATCCAAACCGCAACGATCATTAAAAGGATACAACCGCACTCAAAAGTTATCATATTAGCGTTGGATCATTCCCACCTGAAAGCATTGGTGGATGAAGATTTTTGCGCTCAAAAGTATCCCCAAACGATTGAAACAAAAAAAGAAGCGATTACCTGTGTTTACGCTAGAAGGGTAATGGACCTCATCAAGGAGGCTGAAAAATTGCAGCTAATAGATATTCTCTCCTACCACCCTTACGAGTTCAACCCGGATGAGATCACCGACGTAAGCCTGGCTTTCAGATCATTCGCTAAATCCTATGGGAGTCATATTTCCATATTTCAAGGTGAATGTGGCGTCCCTTCCGAAATAAACCAAAAAAGAGCACTCGCCAATTTCCCCTGGACTGAACGCTCCCAGGCTAAATGGGCGTTAAGACGATTGCTTAACGACGCTGCATACAACATACCATCGTCCTATTTCTCCATTGCTGACATGTGCTATAACGACGAAATTAACCGTAAGGGATTGTTGAAATCGAGACCGGACAAAACCATTGAAAAACCAAAACTAGCTTATTACGCTTTACAAAATTTGGCCGCCATCTTTGACGAAACGCTACAACCTACCCGTCGTGAATTAGCAACCATGCAGTCTAACAATTCACTGGCCTTATTTGCTTTTGAGGATAAAAATAACCTTGGTTTGGTTGCACTCTGGTTAAAAGATGAAATACCCTCGGATGAAGACCGTTGGACCGTTACGGACGTAATGATAGACCATACCCATTTTGAAGATCCGGTATATGTAGATCTTTTAACAGGAGAAGTCAGGCAGCTGAGAACCGGACAATCGACTAATTATGTGACGCTTAAAAATATACGCATCCCCGATTACCCGGTACTGATAGCCGATCGTAAACTACTGAATATTCTACCCTAATTTAATTCAGACAACCGCAGAACAAGTCCATGTTGGATGAGTTAATGGCACCTAACCCATTTGAAAAATGAAACAACTACTACCCTGTGTATTACTTTTTCTAACAATAATCTTGGTGTTTCCCTCTTGTCAAAAAAAGGAAACGTTTACCCTCGTAGACGGACAGCAATCGGCTAGGATTTTACTATCCGAATCAGAACCTGAATGCGTCCAAAAAGCTGTGCACGACTTGATCAATGATGTCGAAAAGATTACAGGTGTTCGTTTAATTGTTCAAGCTACCCCGTCCCCACAACCGGCATTGATCATAGGCACCGTGGGTGTTTCGGACGACATACTCCAGGGTTATGGAATCAAAAATGACCATTTAAAAGGTAAATGGGAATCCTATTCCATGCACAGCAAGGACAATCATCTGATCATTTCGGGAAGTGATGAAAGGGGAACCATGTTTGGCATATACCATTTTATTGAAAAGTACCTGGAAGTCGATCCGCTGTACTTCTGGTCGGATCTCCCCCACCCCAAAAAAGATAAACTCAGTTGGCAAAACATTGCTGAAATTCAGGATTCGCCTACTTTCAAGTTTAGGGGTTGGTTTATAAACGATGAGGACCTTCTTACAGAATGGCAAGAAAGTGAAGGAATCCGTAAGATAGACTATCCTTTCTACGGCCAGGTAGTTAACCCTGCAGTCATGGAAAAGGTGGTAGAAGCCCTCGTAAGACTGCGCATGAACCTAATCATTCCGGCTAGTTTTATCGATATCCGAAATCCGGCAGAAGCGAAATTAGTGGAAATAGCAGCCCAGCGCGGTGTTTTTCTTTCCATGCATCATGTAGAACCCATGGGGGTTAGCGCCTTCTCTTTCTTTAACTACTGGACCGAAAAAACCGGTGAAAAACCCTTATTTTCCTACTATAGTAATCGGGAAAAAATGGAGGAGGTATGGCGCGTGTACGGAGCTGAATGGGCCAAGTATCCCAATGTAATTTGGCAGATTGGTTTGAGAGGCATAGCCGATCGACCGATGTGGGCGGCAGATCCCGGAATTCCACAAAGCAATGCCGAAAGAGGCGAACTCATTTCGGAGGCGATGGCGACCCAAAAAACGATTATTTCTGAAGTTGATGCACGCGCTAATCCTCCGATAAGTACTACGCTCTGGATGGAAGGTTCGGCATTAAATAAACAAGGTCACCTACGAATTCCAGAAAGTACCATGGTCGTTTTTGCCGATAACTGTCCGGGTTGGAAATGGCAAGACGATTTCTATGAGACCGAACGAAACGTAAACCATCGGTATGGTGTTTATTACCACCACCAACTCTGGGGAGCAGGACCTCATCTAGCTCAGGGCATACCACCTCACCAAACCTACAAAGTATTCAAAGAGGCCGTTTCCCACCGTGCAACAGATTATGCCATTCTCAATGTTTCCAACATTCGACCATTTTTACTAGGGTTAGCCTCGTCGGCAGAAATGCTCTACAACTTCGAAGATTACGATCCAGAGACTTTTATGCACGACTGGGCTACCAAAAGGTTTCAAGAACACACAAAAGAAATTACAAGCCTCTATAAAGCATATTTTCAGAGTTTTGTCCTACACGACACCCAGCAGGTTCCCATGCTTCTGGATGGCCAAACGAGAAGTTTTGCACTCGGATTGATTAACGAGCTGAAGAAATACCTGAACGATCCGGTTGAATTTCAAAAAAGTAGAGAAGAACGTGAAAAAAATAAGTATCAGGCCAGGGACGCAACCCTCGCCATTAATGATGCACATCCCAAACCCCAAAACGACGATGAACTATTGGATAAGGTCATATCCCAAAAACAGCAGCATATAGCCGTCCTGGAAATGACCGAAAAGTTAATCCCGTCACTCGATACAAAGTCAGCAGATTTTCTAAATACTGACCTGTTGGCACCCTTACAAATTATGATAGGTTTGGAAGAATGGTTAGAAGCCCTTTTGCTAGCCAAAAAAGCCCTTGATCAACATAACCTACAGGAGGTTGAGGTGCAACTTCAAAATACCATGCATGCTTTTCAACGAATTCGCCACGGACAAAGGTTTCATACTCAAACAGCCAAATGGGAACACTGGTATCGGGGAGAAAAGAAAATGAACTTAGATCGCTGTGAAGCCTTAACCAAGGAATTAATCGAAATTCATCTTAAATAGCTAAATCAACAGGCTCGAAGCAGAAAAGCCTATGCGCCTAACTTAACCTTTTCATCACTATTAATTTATCCCAATG
>JBAYRB010000357.1:0-4013 GCA_041676905.1 Spirosomataceae bacterium | reverse complement strand
AGACGTAGAAGCTATTAGGGCACTAGAAATCATGCAAACGAAAAGTATCTCGCAGCTTTTGATCACCGATGGTAAGAATTTGAAGGGGATACTCCATATCCACGATTTGGTACGGGAGGGGTTGGGTTAATCTTTTTTTCTAGCGAAAACGATTCGATTCTCTCACCAGACGTTCATCCCTACGGATAAACCTATTGGCAAATACATTGGCTAGCATCGCAACTACGATGGCATAAAACCCTACACCAAACTCGCCTTTGGATTCAGGATCAAATAGTTTTCCGTAATTGAAAATGGTCTGGTAAATCACGAGCCCCATCAAGACCGTCATTAAGATTGAATTAACCGCGCAAAGGGCAGATTGCAATAGACGATTCCGGTACTTAAAAATGGTAAATAGGGCAATTCCAGCAACTAACACGGCCAGAACCACCAAATAGAGAACAGGCTGAACCTCAGATTGTACCTCGTTAAGTCGATGTGTGATTCGAAAAGCATCCATCAATATCGATTGCGTTCCATCTGATTTTTGCCATATGGGGAGGCTGATAAAAACGCCCATCGATATCGCGACGATCAGTAGAAATAAGGATTGAATTCGTTGAATCATTTTATATTTTTTGTAACTGTTTAATTTAAATTCAAAAGTAGCAAATCGATACACAGAATCGGAAAACTAGATCGGGTAATTCGCGATAGGTTACCCGTTTTAAAACGAGTAACGTCCACCTCGCGCTTTCAATGGCCGGTCAGTTCACCATATAGATCAAATTCTTCAGCATGTGTTATCCTAACCTCGGCAAAGTCCCCTAGTCTCACATATTGTTCGGCTGGAATTAACACCTCATTGTCCACATCCGGAGAGTCAAATTCTGTTCGACCCACGAAATAATTGCCTTCTTTTCGATCAAATAACACCTTAAAGGTTTGGCCAATCTTCTTTTGATTCAATTCCCAGGAAATGTTTTGTTGAAGATTCATGATGGTATCGGCTCTTTCCTCTTTCACTTCTGCTGGTATATCGTCTACCATTTGGTAAGAATGCGTATTCTCTTCATGGGAGTACTGGAAAACGCCCAAACGATCGAAACGCATTTTTTCGACAAACTCGTATGTCTCTTCAAAGAGAGCATCTGTCTCTCCCGGATGACCGACGATCAACGTAGTACGTAAGGCAATTCCGGGAACTTTCTGCCTAATTTGGTCGATTAACATCTCCGTTTTCTCTCGAGTAATTCCCCTACGCATCAATTTCAAGATTTCGCTGGAACCCGACTGCAGGGGCATATCGAGATAGTTGCAAATGGTAGGATTATCGCTCATGACGTCGAGTATATCCATAGGGAAACCGGCTGGATAAGCGTATTGAAGACGAATCCAATCAATTCCTTCGACATCTGACAAGCGTGCTAGTAAATTGGCTAAATTCCGTTTTCTATATAAATCTAGGCCGTAGTAGGTCAGGTCTTGTGCAATCAGAATGAGTTCTTTCGTGCCTCTCCGCGCAAGTGAACGGGCTTCGCTAACCAGTTCGTCCATGGGGCGAGATTGGTGTTTGCCTCGCATCAACGGGATGGCACAAAAGCTGCAGGGGCGATCACAGCCTTCGGCGATTTTTAAATAGGCATAATGGGTGGGCGTGGTGAGGAGGCGTTCTCCCACCAATTCGTGTTTATAATCTGCGCGAAGTGTTTTGAGTATCCTTGGCAATTCGTTGGTACCGAACCAGGCATCAACATCGGGGATCTCCTCAGCAAGAGTGTCCTTATAGCGGTGAGACAAACAACCACTGACGTACACTTTATCCACTAAACCTCTTTCTTTTGCTTGAGTGTAGCGTAAAATCGTATCGATCGACTCTTCCTTTGCACCGTCTATAAATCCACACGTATTGATGATTACTATTTGGGAATCGTCACGTTTGGATTCATGCGCCACCTCATAACCATTTCCCTTAAGTTGGGTATATAGTACTTCGGAATCGACAAGATTCTTTGAGCAGCCCAACGTAACTATATTGATTTTGTTTTTCTTTAAACCCTTCGTTTTCATACAGCTTTCACTTACCGATCCAAAATATTTTTGAAATATCATTTCGGATATCGGGCGCGCAAAGATCGTTAAATTTCTAAAATAAAGACCAATGGATAAAAAACCGAAGTGGGATTTCTAAAATGAAGTAACTTTCTCCTGAATAGTTTTATAATTTTGTGCGCAAATTATTTTCACAATTAGAATAGTTGTTTCTATCTCGCTACATTTTTAATGATGATCTCAGTTGCCATGTGCACCTACAACGGTGAGAAATACCTGGCAGAACAGTTGGAAAGTATCTTAAGGCAAGATCATCCAGTCGATGAATTGGTCGTTTGTGACGATGGCTCCTCCGACAGAACGATTGCTATCCTGAATGAATTTGCTCAAAAAGCCCCCTTTGTCGTTGGTATTCATGTTAATGAAAAAAATATTGGCTCCACAAAGAATTTTGAGAAAGCTCTGACCCTGTGTCAGGGAGATATACTTATCTTATGTGATCAAGATGATTTATGGAAGCCTCATAAAGTGAGTCGGCAAGTTTCTTATTTAGAAGAACATCCAGAAATTGATGCGGTTTTTTCTAATGGAGACCTTATCAATGAAGTAGGTGAAAAACAGGATCTTAAACTTTGGGACAGTATTGGATTCTATGAGGATAAGCAACATAAGTGGAAAATGGGTGGCGCAAGGGAAATATTGTTTGAAGGGTATGTCGTAACAGGGGCAACCTTAGCTCTTCGAAAGCGATGTTTACAACTCGTTTGTCCGTTTCCGGTAGATTTAGGCCCCTTTATACACGATGCCTGGATAGCCCTTGTTTTGTCGCTCAGCAATAAAATTAATTTTATTGAAGAAGAGCTAATTTCATACCGTGTCCATGAGACGCAACAAGTAGGTTTTGGACCGAAAATAAAAAAGATAACTTTGAAAGACCGTATACAACGTACGAGAGAAGAAAAATTAGCACCTATTATTTATAAAGCTAATTTATTAAAAAATGTATACGAGAGATTATCAGAGGTGAAAGGTCTAGATCCGCAATCTTATGCGCCATTGAAGGAAATTCAAGAACATTACCGGGTAAGGGCAACCCTCCCTGCCAACCGCCTGTACCGAATCAAGCCCGCTTTGAGCGAATTTTTAAAGGGACGTTATACCTATAGTAGTGAACATTGGTGGTTACCTTTACTAGGTGATTTATTCGAATAGTTTTTGTGAAAGAGAAAACTGCTGCCGTCATTGTTATCCCGATAGTCCGTACGGATCTCCACGACTTTGAATTGAAGTCGCTAGCGCAATGCTTCAAAATATTGAAGAAATGGCCTAAGTATTTCCTAGCACCTGAAGGAATTGATCTGACAAAAATTAAGCAGTTGGTGAATGAAGAAGTGAAGGTTGCGTATTTTCCGACTGCTGACTTCGCCAGTATTGCTGACTATAACCGTTTACTTACTTCTCAGCGTTTTTATAAGCGGTTTATTGCCTATGATTATATGCTAATATACCAGCTCGATGCCTACGTATTCGAGGATCAGCTCGCATATTGGTGTGGGAAGGGATATGATTTTATCGGAGCTCCCGCGTTTTTTGGGGAGGATTATGAGCGCTTGACAGAAGCGGATTCGGAACGGTATTCCTATGCTTTAGAAACCCAACGTCTGGTTTTTAATGGTGGTTTTTCATTGCGAAAAATTAAGGCAATGATTCGACTGCTCAGAATTCATAATACCCTTTTCCCACGTTGGAAAGGCAATGAAGACATGTTATTTTCACTAAGCAGTAAGCGTTTTACGCTATTAAGACCATTTGTGAGCCTACCTTCCTGGAAAGAAGCCTTGTCTTTCGCTTTTGAAAAAAGTCCCGAAGCATCCTACGAGATTAATAACCGAAAACTGCCTTTTGGCTGCCACGCGTGGCAGCGCTACCACCCCGATTTCTGGGCGAAATTTATGTAGGTCGAGCGCAGATAAATCGGT
>JBAYRB010000356.1:0-4015 GCA_041676905.1 Spirosomataceae bacterium | reverse complement strand
GTCAATGGTAAGGCTGGGGTTGTCGTGTGGATCGTCTACACCACGTTGGTCTCGGACAACCGTCGGTTTAGGTACTCGATGTTTTTCGTGATCATAGTAGGAAATCATGGCACACAGATACCGATTATTCGGACCAGTATCGCCCCCATAAACGAAGAAAGTCTTGTTCACTTCGGGTGCATAAACGGCCATGGGAGCGACCGTATGCGGCCAGGCAAAGGACAGAGGCCCTGAATATTTGTAATTTTTAGAACCATAACTGGGCGACTGTTTTCGGTCTTGCATGGGTGGGTGAAACCACCAAATTCCACGATATCCGTCCATTTTAGTGTTGTCGAGCCATTTTTTATCCCCTTGTTCTTTAGGTCTGTTCTGCCCAATTAGCAAGTGACAGATAAAAAGTAAGGGAAGGATCGATAAAAAATTAGTAAGCTTCGAAAGGCGAATGATTTTCATAGGGCTTATTTATTATAAAAAATGATACTTCTCAATTCAAAACTGGGTTCGTACGGTTTGCCGTCGGCACAATTGAATTCAATGAACAAATCCTTTTTACCTTTGACAGGATCGATTTCAATAACTTTAATGTCTTTTTCAGGTCCATTTGCGAGTATTGGGAGGTTTTGACTTGCCAATACCACTTTGTTTTCCTGGCTTCCGATTTTTACACTGATTTTCCAATCGGCGTGGGCATCTTTGTTCTGACCGATTAGTTCGACACCGATCTTTTTTACCCCTGATAAATCCAGGTTATATAATCCAACAGAGGCTTGTTGGCTATTGGGTATTAGGGTCAGTTTTTGCTTAAAATGAGGAATATAGTTCCGCATTCCAACAACGGTGTCTATGTCGGCCATATAAATACGATGGTTGTTCAAGACGCTCGTTTTTACCGACTTAATGGAAGGTAAGCCTTGGTAGCCCTTGTCTTCATAAGCGGCTTTAAAGATGAGGTATCCTGGGTTATCAGCTGGAGGTACCACAATTTCACCGGACAAAGGAAGTGACCTTTTAAGCCGATCGTCATCGAATACATCTAAAATATATTCGACAATGCATTCTGCTTCTTCCTTAGAGATCGTCGGATGAGCCGGCATTTCCACTTGCCCCCATACACCGATGCTGCCGCCAATGATTTTTCTCGACAGATATTGGTAGACCGTATCCAGGTCCATATAACGTTTTCGCACTTCCCTATAAGGTGGGCCTGCTGCCATTCTATCCATGGTGTGGCAAAGGAAGCAGTTATTTTTCTGCATCAATTGCCGGCCGATGAGTGCTTTGGCGGAAAAAGAAGTGGTTTCTGTAATTAGGGTATCGATGAACGCATTCAGGTTATAGGTGTCGGGTAGGAAATCAGCCCAGACTTTGACGCGCGTGCGATCAATTTCACCATCCTCTAAATCGGTAATAGTTACGGTGTAAGGGATGCGGTCACCTGGAAAATAGATACTTTGGTTGGATCCCTGAAAATCAACATGGATAGCTGGAGGTTGGTTACCAGCGATAATTTCCACCGTATCGGTATCGGTAGCATTTTCAGCATCGGTAACTTCCAGGATCGCTCGATAAACGCCTGGTTTCTGAATATTTACAACGGCGTTCTCTCCTTGTGATTTCCAGGTTGTACCCTCCTCTGGAAAGATTGACCAACGGTAATTTTTTATGTTGTTGTCGTAGTCGATGGTTCCCGCTGCACTCAATTCAATATCCTGAGGCAATGTTCCGGGTACACCTTTGGTGCTAGCTTTTGCTCGGGGTGGTCTGTTACCGTTGTTATATTTTATTCTGATGAGCTTCGCTTCTTTAGACCAGGGTTTATAAGATTCATGTCCATATTGTAATACGTATAAATCTCCGTCTTTGCCGAAATCCATGTCGTTTATTCCCTTAAAGGTGCCTTCGGGCATAAATTCTTCCAGGGAAACATAATTCCCATTTTCGTCGAGTTCCATGACGAGAATCCATCCTCTCACATAGTCGGTAATAAACCATTTCCCATCATAATAAGGAGGGAAAGCGCGTTTTGCCTTCTTAAAATCTTTGACTCTATAAACCGGTCCGCCGACAGCGCTCAGACTACCACTACCAGGAATAGGAAAGGCAGTTGAAGGATCTCGATCATACCAAGCTAAAGCCGGGACTGGGGGAGTGGGTAATTCTTTGATACCTGTATTGAAAGGGGAGTCGTTGACGATATGGTTTGTGTCATAAGGGGTTTCAAGATTTAAGTGTTTCTCATTATTACCAATGAAAAACGGCCATCCATAATTACCCGCTTGCTTAGCCCTATTGAATTCGTCAAGACTAGGGCCTACTTCTCCCCAATAAATCCAACCCGTTTTGCTATCCATCGAAAGGCGCCAGGGGTTGCGAACCCCCATGATGTAGATTTCGGGTCTTGTGCCTTCAATGCCTTCTTCGAATAGATTTCCTTTCGGTATGGAAAATCCACCGTTTGGGTCTGGTTTAATGCGAAGGATAGATCCGCGCAAATCGTTGGTATTACCCGATGTTCTTCGCGAATCTCCATCCTCCATCTTAATATTGAAGCCCGAATTGTCTCCGACTGCAATCAACAAATTACGGTCTTTGTCGAAAACCATTCCCCCTCCCCAATGACAACATCGGTTTCGTTGAGTTTCCCATTCCAAATAGACATTTTTGGACGATAGGTCGATTTTATCACCATCCCACCGATAACGTGCGATTTCACTTTTAGGCTCCGCTGTTGCTGGCGAATAATAGAAATAGATAAAGCCGTTTTTTTCGAAGTCAGGGTCAGCCACAATTCCATGCATTCCATCGTCGGCATCGTGCGGGCCACCTGAAGTGGTATAGGGTACACTGAAACGGGAATTGACTTCTATTTTGCCAATTTCTTTTATCGAATGGTCTTCTGGATTGTATAATTTGATGGCTCCTTCTTTCTCAGCGATTAGAATTCTTCCGTCTTTTAGGACATCCATCGACATGGGCTGGTTGAGCTCGTCGACGACTACTTCGATTTCAAATCTATTTAAATCAGGTTTAATGTGGGCGTCACGGTTTCGATCGGACGTACAACATAACCCTATAAAAACTGAAATAATACTCAATAATTTACGCATTGCAGGTCTGTGTTGAAATAAGTCAATGGGTGATCGGGTTAATTGTTTAGGGCTGGGTCAGGTTTATGGCACAACCAAAGGCAACAGGAGAAAAGGTGAAGAAGCTTCCAACCTACTGATTCGGCGCTTAGGGATTTCCATCTAAGCGTTAAATTAAGGGGCGGTCGGGGCATATTCCTGTTTCTCCTGTTGCATTTATCGAAAAAGAGAGAATTATAGGGTAATTCTAACTAGTAACCTGGATTTTGTTCAGTTTCACTAATAGCGTCATTGAGATCGATTTCAACCGAAGGCAAAGGCCAGAGGAAATGTCGTTCTGCAATTTCCTTATGATGTACTTCTCGTATAACCTTTCGCGTATAGTCTCGTCCGAGTCTGAGTAAGTCGAGCCAGCGTTTACCCCCTTCATAGTATGATTCGTATGCGCGCTCCATAATGACCGTTTCCAGGAAAGTGTTGAGGTCTGGAAAATCCGATTCAGTAAAATCAATCGGACTTGGCTGTAGCGGGGAGTAGCCGTAGGCTCTTCGACGGACCCTATTCAGTTTTTCAAGAGCCTCTGTACTGATGGAATTAGCCACTCTCGCATCCGATTCTGAATAGATTAATAGCACATCGGCATAGCGATAGAATGGATAGTCGTTTGCCCCCTGACCGATGTGTTCGGTATCCATGAATTTATTATTTAACATGGTATGCGGTCCTAGCCCGAACTCCCAAGAATAGTAGAGTTGTTTACGTAAGTCGTTAGGATCCCATTCATTCCATCGTTTAGATAGAATTACAGTGTCCATATAAGAAGCGAACAGCCCTTTACCATTGTAATAAGGGTCGGACGGGTGATGCAAAAATTCGACATAACTCCAACCTGACTCTTGACTGTTTTTGATATAGAATATTTCTTC
>JBAYRB010000355.1:0-4030 GCA_041676905.1 Spirosomataceae bacterium | reverse complement strand
CGTATGCAGGTAACTACGATAACAAATTATATATTGGAGGGTCTTTAGGAATTAATCGAATCGTCCATAGTGCGAATAAAGTAATTGACGAACGATTTGTTAATGCTGAGGTTTTTAGACGAATGCGATATGAAGAGTGGGCTGATTCCGACGCAAGTGGTTTTAATCTTACATTGGGTGCTATTTACAAAGTGACGCCTGACTTTCAGGTAGGTGTGAACATGGCGACCCCTACTTTTATGCGAATTCGTCGTTCCCTCTATGAAATGGCATCGGTCGAGTTGGTAGAACCGGATGACCTGCCCACTGCCGGACGAACACATCCCTGGGATTTTGATTATACACAAATTGGCCCTTTTAAAGCCTCTTTAGGAGGTACCTGGTTTCTGCCTAACCAGCTCGGTTTTCTGACAGCATCTGCTGATTTTGTGGGTTATAAAGGAATGAAGCTAACCCATAATCGGGAAAGGGATGGTGCCTGGAACGATCTAACCGGTTGGTACCGTAACGTGGTAAACCCGAAGGTTGGCGCAGAAATCCGATATGAGAATCTCAGAGTACGGGCAGGATTTGCCTACTTTATGGATCCCTATGAAGGTAAACTTATCGATATGAAAGAGGATCGTATGAATGTGTCAGGTGGCTTGGGATATAGGGGTAATCGATTCTTTGTCGATGCGACGTTATCGTATGGAAAACAACAAACTGCCTATCAATTATTTTGGGGATCGGATGTAGGGAAAGTAACCTATAATGACCTTTCCGGTGTGTTAACACTGGGCTTTAACTTTTGATGCCTTAGTCCATGAAAGCCCTTATTATTTGTACCAACATAGGTGTTTTCCCCACAAAAAAAACGAAAACAGGCCTATGGTTTGGGGAACTGGTATATTATTATGATATGCTGGTTAAAAAGGATGTGATTGTAGAAATTGCAAGTCCCAGAGGAGGCGAAGTGCCCCTAGACCCTCGAAGTATTGAATCTAGAGATGAACTATTGAAACGATACTTGCAAGATGACCAATTTATGGATCAGCTAAGAAACACTCCGGCTGTAGATTCCGTTGACATGAATCGAATTGGCGTTATTCATTTAGCGGGTGGGCATGGCGCGATTTGGGATTATCCCGATTGTACTGCATTACAACACGCAATCGCAGATCTATATGAAAACTATGGGATGATTACTGGTATTGGGTATGGGGTTTCGGGCTTGCTTAATGTACGGCTCCAAGATGGAAGTTGGTTTGTAAAGGATCGTTACCTAACCGGATTCTCGAATATTGAAGAAACATTAGCAGGATTCAGTAGCGAAGTTCCTTTTTCACTAGAGGATAAATTGGTAGAACGAGGGGCTAACTTTACCAAAGCCATGATCCCATTTACCGAACATATCGAAATGGACGAACGACTTATTACGGGTCAGAATCCTAATTCGGCAAGAAAGATCGCTCAAAAGTTAATCGAAGAAATGTGGGAGAAATAAAGCGATCATCGCACCGATGATAACGCATCGAAATATTCCCGAAAAGAAGGAAGTAAATTATCTTTTTCGGAAATGATGGGATTTGTAATCCCCCAATCGATCCCTAATTCCTCATCGTCCCAACGTATTCCTCTTTCAGAGGCTTTGTCGTATACATTAGTACATTTGTACGTGAAAATGGTATCCTCCAGGGCGACAAACCCATGTGCAAAGCCTTCTGGAATGTAGACCATATTGTGTTTAATGCCATCTAGGAGAAAAGCCTCGTGTTTACCAAAGGTAGGCGACTGAGGTCGAATGTCCAATGCGATATCTAATACTTTTCCGGAGACTACCCTTACCAATTTACCCTGAGCAAAAGGCGCTTCCTGGAAATGCAGTCCACGTAACACACCTTTGTGCGAGAAAGATTGATTATCTTGAACAAATTGATGCGGTATGCCGAGCTCTTTAAAGGAATTGCTATTGAACGATTCAAAAAAAAGCCCCCTTGCATCTTCAAAGAAACGGGGAAATATTTCTACCAATCCTTCTATTGCGGTCTTACGTATCCTGAATTGCATGCTGCGGTTTTAAAGTTTGGAGTATACGTCGAATTCGAATTCTAATGCAAATTTATGAATCTATTGAAAGTGGTTGTAATTTCGCCGCATATTTAATCGGGTATGGATAAATCAACACTATCGAAACGAATTCTCCAAAAGCGCTCTTATCTCTGTGTAGGGCTGGATACGGATCTCTCATTGATTCCCGAATTTTTGCGAAAAGAGAAAGATCCGATTTTTGAGTTTAACCGATTAATTATCGACGCCACAGCCGCGTACTGCGTAGCCTACAAGCCCAATATAGCCTTTTATGAAGCATTGGGAGCTAAAGGTTGGGAGAGTCTTCAAAAAACGATTGAATATATACCCCAATCCCATTTTACCATAGCTGATGCAAAAAGGGGAGATATAGGGAATACATCGGGGTTATACGCCAAAACTTTTTTTGATCCTACTAGTTCCGGACTGGATTTTGATGCCGTTACTGTAGCACCGTACATGGGTTATGATTCGGTCAGTCCATTTCTAAAGTATACAAATAAGTGGACCATTCTCTTAGCACTGACTTCAAATCCCGGTAGTGCCGACTTTCAACAACTCGATGTACAAGGGAAAAGAGTTTATGAAAAAGTGCTGGAAACTTCATTGACATGGGAAGGGTCGGACCGTTTGATGTATGTCGTCGGGGCTACACAAGCACGGGAGTTAGAAAATATTCGAAGAATTGTGCCTGAACATTTCCTATTAGTACCGGGTGTTGGAGCCCAGGGGGGGAGTTTAGAGGAAGTATCTCGACTGGGAATGAATCAATGGGTCGGCTTGCTAGTAAATTCTTCCCGTTCGATTATCTATGCGGGTAAAGGAAAAGATTTTGCAGAACTAGCAGGTAAAGAAGCTCAGAAGATCCAACAAGAAATGAGTCGATGTCTTGATCAATATTATAACTATTAATACTTAGCGGAAATTCAGTACATGGCAATATTCGATAATATAGCGACTGTGCAGGGGGCGGATCTCATAGCTCTTACTCAACAGTTTGGAACTCCTCTATATATCTACGACGGGAATGTAATTAGGCGTCAAGTGGCCATCCTAAAGGAGGTTTTTAGCGGGGTTGATATTAAAATTAAATTTGCTTGTAAAGCCAATACCAACTTGTCAATACTACGCTTGATAAGATCATTGGGTGTAGGTTTAGACGTTGTTTCCATACAGGAGTTTCGTATGGCGGAAATAGCTGGTTATTCAGCCAGTGAGGTGACTTATACGCCAAGCGGAGTGGATTTTGCAGAAATAGAAGAGGCGATCGAAGCAGGTCTCATGCTAACCGTAGATAGTTTGCCGCTTTTGGAATGGTTTGGCAAGCGGTACGGAAATTCAAAACCGTGCATGATTCGTTTAAAACCCAATGTGGCAGCAGGGGGAAATGCGAAGATCATGACAGCCCATGCGGGTTCAAAATTCGGGATCTCGGTACTTTTGTTGGACCAAATCGTTGATATCGTCAATAAATACAGTATTAAAGTAGTCGGTTTGCACCAGCATACGGGCTCCGATATCAGTAAAGCAGAGCCTTTTCTGGAGGTAGCCGACGTCGTCTTTCAAGCGGCTAAACATTTCCCCGATCTAATAATGATAGATTTGGGTGGGGGATTTAAGGTGAGTTATCACCCCAATGATACCTTGACGGATATGAAGTCCTTGGGAGAGGAAATCTCCAACCGGTTTAGGCAATTTTGTAAGGAATATGGACGCACGCTAGAATTATGGGTAGAACCTGGAAAATTTTTGGTAAGTGAATGTGGTATTTTACTGGTTAAAACCACCGTTGTAAAACAGGATCCTGCCAAAGTTTTTGCGCATGTCGATTCGGGACTCAATCATTTAATTCGTCCTATGATGTATGACGCTTACCATTACATACAAAATTTGAGTAATCCGGATGGGCCGTTGGAAACCTACAATGTTGTAGGCTACATTTGTGAAACCGATAACTTTG
>JBAYRB010000354.1:0-4034 GCA_041676905.1 Spirosomataceae bacterium | reverse complement strand
GCCGGAATTAATCCGCTTTTTGTGCGACTTTTTCTTGGTTCATGGTAGATGCTGTGTCAACGCCTACTATTCGCGCACGAATATACTTAATGGTAAAACCCTGCTCTCGGAAAAGTTTCTCGTAATGGGTTGTAATATTGTAATGATCGACTAATAATTCAGACTCATAGAGGTCATCTGTGTGCTCGAGCAATTCGTAACCAGGCATACTTCGAATCACCTCTAACGTATAATCATATAAAAAGGGATTGTCGGTCTTTAAATGAAACAGGCCTCCGGGTTTAATTAGACGCGCGTAACGGGTAAGAAAGTTTTGATTGGTAAGTCTTTTCTTTTCGTCCCGATCCTTCGGCTGGGGGTCTGGGTGTACCAACCAAATTTCATCCACCTCCCCGGGTTCGAAGAATTCATCTAAAAATTGGATGGAAGTCCTTAAAAAAGCAACATTTGTTAGTCCTAACTGAAGGGCCGCCTGACTCCCCCTAGCAATTCGGTCCCCTTTTATATCGACACCTATGTAATTGCGATCCGAAAAGGTTTTCCCCAAACCTACTGTATATTCCCCCTTACCACAAGCCAATTCCAGGACGATCGGATGATCGTTTTTGAAATACATTTCCCTCCATTTTCCTTTTATCGCGCTGTAGATAGGCTTTCCTACTTCAATAACATTACTTGCTGCTGCATTTTGTGCGAAACGAAATAATTTTCTGCGTGCCATATTTTATTATATCCTCAAAGGTCGGCTAGATCTGCTACCACAAAGGTGCTGCCTCCAACATAAATACTATCATTTTTCCCTGCAACGCGCAAAGCTGCGTTTAAAGCCTCGTTCACGTCCGAAAAGGTATTCCCCACCAACCCAAAGTACGCGGCTTGGTTCTTGAGCTCATTTGGGGCTAAAGCGCGGATATTGGAAGGAGCGCAAAAGTAATATTTGGCCGATGTAGGCAGGACTGACAGTAAAGAGGTTATATCTTTGTCGTTCACAAACCCAATTACAAAATGACGCTGTTCGGAGGGAATGCCTAAAAACTGCCCAACGGCTTCGCTAAAACCCGGTAGATTATGTCCAGTGTCGACTATCACTAACGGGGCTGATGCAAGTTGTGTCCAACGCCCCCTGAATCCCGTGGTTTTTGCTACCTGACTAAGGGCGTTTCGCACATGGACTTCCGAAATCCCCCACCCTCTTTGATTCAGCAAGTCGACGGCACATAACACCCCTAACACATTCTTTTTCTGATAGTTACCTTGCAAATCCAAATCTATTCTAACACTGTTAGGATATTTATCTTTGTTAGAATAGCTAATTTCTAAGGGCAAAAGTCCATTTTCGTTAGGTAACGCTTCTACCCGACCGAAATCACTGCCGTAAAAAATAGGTGCGTTTTGGTGACGAGCTACTTCTTCAAAAATAGCCGCAATTTCCGGATCTTGCCTTTCACTAACCACCACTGGAATACCCTCTTTAATGATACCCGCTTTCTCCCGTGCAATGGCTGGTAACGTATCGCCTAGTTGGCGAATATGGTCCATGCCTATATTGGTGATTAGCGATAATTCGGGTGTGATGATATTGGTCGAATCAAGTCGCCCGCCCATCCCTACTTCAATCACGGCTATATCGACTTCTTCTTTGGCGAAATAATCGAACGCCATTGCCACGGTTACCTCAAAAAACGAAGGATTAATGGATTCAATAAAACCCTGGTATTGTTGTACAAAATCAGCTATATACGTTTCTGAAACGGGGATGCCGTTTATACGAATACGTTCGGTGAACGACTTTAGATGAGGCGAAGTATAAAGGCCAGTTTTATAACCCGCTGTTTGCAGTATCGCGGCTAGCATATTGGATACGCTCCCTTTCCCGTTGGTACCCGCAATATGCAGGGTTGAAAAACTATTTTGGGGATTCCCTAGATGTTGGCAAAATGCACGGGTGGTCTCTAAACCGGGTTTATAAGCCCGAGCCCCCACCTGATGGAATACCGGCAACCTATTATACAAATAGGCCAATGCCTCCGCATAATTCATACTTTACTATTTCGCACGGATACGGAATGTAACACTACCGATGGACTCCTCGGGGACGTTAGCTGATTCAGAGATGAAGGTAAGCGCTCTAACGGCGTTTCTATATTGATTAACCACAGAATAATCCGTAATGGTCGTACTTTGAGTGATCACATTCTTAACCCGACCGTTTTTATCCACAACGATCCGAAAAACGATATCACCGGTGGCATCTGATTTATCATTTACTTGGGGAGCTTGACGCCATTTCCAGCCTTTCAGATTGTAACCCACATTGGAACCACCGCCGCCGCCAGAACCCTTGTAACTACTCGCATAAAGACTACCCTCTTTAACCCCTTTGTCGCCCACTCCACTGGCATCATCACCATTGTTGTTACCACCAACACCACTCGCTGTACCCGACGTACCATTACTTCCTGTAGCTCCACCACTGGAACGAGAGAATAAGGCGTCTTGATTAATGGGCTTCTCAGGAGCTTTCGTAGGCGTTGTGGAAGCCGTTGGGGTACTCGAAGCGGTAGTAGACTTCTTAGTTTCCTCAACTGGTTTTTCCACTACTGGACTTTTCACATTGGAAGTAATCACCGGTTTTTCCACCGCTTTCGTTGTTGGGGCTTTCTTTACTTCCGTCACTTTTGGAGCAGGTGGAACCGGTTTAGCTACCGCTTTTACTTCAGCTTTTTCCGGCTCAGGTCGCATATTCTCCGCGATTTTGGAGTCGTTCGCCTTGTTAAATGTTTGAATATTTCCGGAGCCAACAGGATCAACACCGTAATTGACTTCCACAAACAATTCCATTGTCTCTAATTCCGGCTCTGACCTGGATAACGTCACAAAGGCGGTTGTGATCAAAAGAAACGACATAATCCCGATGGATAAACCCCAGGACTTCATGATTCTTTTCCGATCTTCTGCGTTGTTGAATCCCATGATTCTCAATATCTTAAAGTTTGGATAGGGTGTGAAATGAAGTTAACGGACATTTGACCTTTGAAAAACGAATTAGTTTAATGCAAAGTTATCCACAACTTTCTAAAGTTATCCACATTTCTAACCCACTTATCCACAATCTCTTTCCTATTTTTCTTTATAAATCCACGCCCCTTTGGCTGTTTTGTTGAGGGCGGGTAAGGCTTTCCGTGCTTCATGCCAGCTATCAAAAGACCCGGCACTCAACATATATTTTTCACGCAACGGTAGGGTCGCGACGCTCTCATAACCTTCAGCCTTTAATTTTTCAGCTAGTTGTTTTCCGTATTTTTCCAAGGAAGCTGGTGACTCATACACCGATGCAATAAGATGATATTTTTTACTTGCCCCTACTTCAGCGACCGTTATCGGTTCAACTTCCTCAATTACGTTATCCACAACGGCAACTTCCTCTTCTACTTCAACTACGGATGCGCCCGCTACCATCGACTTGGGTTGTACTACAACCGTACGCGATTCGGCAGAGCTAACAAATAGCGCCCGCATGAACTCTACCGGATTTAGTGAGCTGCTGGTCGCTCCCGGTTCGTTGGAAAGTACGGCGCTCACGTACACTAAAATCCCAGCTATACAAGCTGCGCTTACCCAATTTCCCCAAGCTATTTTCCGAACTTCTGCTACGGGTGTTTCCGTTAAAGGTTCCTTGTCAACCACGGGAGTGAGGACGGCCTCTTCCTCCATCTCCAATACGCTTGGTGCCGGTGTTGACACCTGGACCGCCCTGAGGCCAAAAAATTCAGGGTGAAAATTCCTGGATTCGTCGGGCTGAAAAACAATTCGCCCTTCTCCATTCAAATGGAAATTACCGATACCATTTAACGTAATGGTACGGTTTTTACGAATTAAAGAATGCGCTGTTTGAACAAAATCATCAATATGGCTCTTAGCTTGCTGGTAAGAAAGCCCTTCGTTCTCCGAAATGAATTTCGTCAGTAAACCGTCGTCAATTTTCAGTACTTCGTTGAAAGCTACCTTTCGTTCAGAGGGCAGGTAAGTTCCTG
>JBAYRB010000353.1:0-4050 GCA_041676905.1 Spirosomataceae bacterium | reverse complement strand
GAGAGATTTGTGCGAAGGGCCCCCAAATCATGGTGGGGTATTACAATCGGCCGGATGAAACGGAAAAGGTAATATTTGAAGATGAAGACGGTCGTTGGTTCCGCACCGGTGATATTGGTGTGGAAGAAGAAGGAGGATTTTTCAGGATTGTAGACCGGAAAAAGGATATGATCCTCGTATCCGGATTCAATGTGTATCCGAATGAAATAGAAGAAGTTGTATCGAGGTTAGATGGGGTTTTGGAGGTTGCATGTATTGGTATTCCCAATGAGAAGACCACCGAAGCGGTAAAACTGTTTATTGTAAAAAAAGATCCCGCTTTGACCGCTGAGAAGGTGAAAACCTACTGTCGCGAGAACTTAACACCTTATAAATGTCCGAAGGAAATTGAGTTCAGGGATGAACTCCCAAAAAGTAACGTAGGGAAGATTTTAAGAAAGGATTTACGGAACGAAGAATTGGCAAAACGCAAACAGGCGTAGAACTTGCTCCCTTTAAAATCCGCTTCTGTATATCGCCAGGAGCGGATTTTTTGTAACTTGTAAGTTCATTTTCAAATTTCTGGCGGTTTTCTACCCGACCAGCAGTGAAGATTGTGTTTCTACACAGTGGCGTTTTGGTATTATACATCTTTAAATTAAGAGAGTTATGACAACGTTTCGGAAAAACATCGTACTGATACATGGACACGGAGTAGACGATTCTATTTGGGATCCGATTGCCCCCCTTTTGAGTGAGACCTATACGGTGATCAGACCAAATCTGTCAATACTGACCAATTGCAGAACCATTGAGGCTTTTGCAGAAGAGTTGCATCATATATTAACTAACGCAGGCGTGACTAAATGTACCATCATCGGTCATTCGATGGGGGGGTACATAGGTTTAGCTTTCTTGGAAAAATATCCTGAAATGATTGAGGGCTTTGGGTTATTCCATTCCCTAGCTTATGCAGACGATGATGCCAAAAAAGAGCAACGAAATAAGATGATTACCTTACTTCGGGAAAAAGGCGCATCCGATTTTATCCGTTTAACGGGAGCGAATATGTTCGGAAAGCGTTTCCGCAAATATAAGGGTGATCGGGTACGTCAGCACGTAGCTCATTTTTCCGAACTTCCTGCTGAAGCGCTTATAGCGGGCATTGAGGCGATTAGAGATCGGCCTGACCGCACCCATGTCCTGGAAAAACTGGAAGTTCCTTTGCTATTGATCATCGGGATGGAAGATATACTGATGCCTTTCGAAAAAGTGATTGAAATGGCGACCTATCCAAAGGTTTGCTACCCCTTTATCCTGTCCGATTCAGGCCATATGGGGATGGTAGAGAGAACCGATACAACGGTTAAAGTTCTGCGGTGGTACTTGGAAAAAATTTATCAGGGAGGGTGAACCTATAGACACTAAAGCCCGGTTATCTTCCTGACACACATTCATTTCCAATGACAGTAAATCCGAAACTTTTACTCCGTAATATTTCCTATTGGTCTCTGTTCCTTGTTTTTCTCGCCCTTATTGGTTGTAGAGACCAATCTGAAGTTCAGCCTCCCGAGAGCCAATATTTGATCGAAGCTACTCCCATTGTGGAGTTGAGTCAAGAGGAGGTTGCCCAACGTGCGGGAGAAATCAGCCCCCTTTTAAAAGCAGTCGTTAAAAATGGCGTAAGGGTATTAAGGGTAACTTACAAAACACAATTTGTCGATGGAAGTCCTATCGAAGCCTCTGGAGCCGTAGCTCTACCCATGGGGGATCAACCCTTTCCTATGCTTAGTATCCAACACGGTACGATTACACGAGAGGCTGACGCGCCTTCAAATTTCGCTCCCGGTACTGAATTTATGGAGTATGGAGCTGTATTTGGCGGAATGGGCTATATAGCTGTTTTCCCTGACTACATAGGTTATGGCGCCTCCAAACATTTACCACATCCCTATGAACATAGAGAAAGTTTAGGAAGAGCCTGCTTGGATATGTTAAGGGCGGTTAGAGAATTGGTAGAACAAGACGCTCGAGTGAAGTGGGATAAACGACTCTATATATCCGGTTTTTCGGAGGGAGGGTATGCCACACTCAGTCTTCAAAAAATGTTAGAGGAGGGGCGCGAGTTTAATTTAAAAGCTTCGACTTGCGGGGCGGGTGCTTATAATAAAACGGCATTCATGCATCGGTTGGTTAGTGAACCTACCCACGGCATTGCGTCTTATAACCGACTATACACTTGGGTGTTGCTGAGCTATAACTGGATTTACGGATTGAATTATCCCCTGTCTTATTTTTTTCAAGAACCCTTTGCTGCCGAGATAAGTAAAGATTTGATGGGGGCACCGCTTACCGGTAGTTTTCATAACTTATTGCAAACTGATTTTGCGACTGGGTTGTTAAATGGACAGGAAGGTGAGCTTTTGGCAGCCATTGCTGACAATGATTTATTAGGTTGGAAACCCGAAGTACCCACGCAATTGTACCATGGCACAGCGGATGATTTGGTCTTCTACCTTAATACCGAAACTACCTATCAATCGATGGTCGATTTAGGGGCTACCTCTGTCGAATTGAAAAGGTTGGAGGGGAAGAACCATTCTACGGCGGTGATGGATTACTTGTTGGGGAGCTATGCTTTTTTTAGTGCCCATCCTTAATGTTCGCCTGAATTTGTCCCTATATTTGGTTCGAAAAAAAATCAGATTTAATGCCTCAGTTAATAGATCTTATCGGAAATACCCCTCTGGTAGAGTTAACCAGAATCTCCCCCAATCCCAAGGTAAAAATATTTGCGAAACTCGAAGGCAATAATCCGGGCGGTAGCGTAAAGGATCGAACGGCTTATTACATGGTTAAAGGTGCCTTAGAAAGGGGAGATCTTAAACCGGGCATGAAGCTGATTGAAGCGACCAGTGGAAATACGGGTATTGCCTTGGCGATGATTGCTCGAATGTTTGATATACAAATTGAATTGTTAATGCCTGAGTCCTCTACCCGTGAGCGGATTTTAACGATGGAGGCATTCGGAGCGAAGGTCGTTTTAACCGAATCCATGGAGGTTGCCCGTGATCTTGCTTTGGAAAAGGCAGCATCAGGAGCGTATTTTATATTAAATCAATTTGCTAATCCGGACAATTGGCGAGCCCATTATGAAACCACCGGCCCGGAAATTTGGCGTGATACCGATCATTCGATCACGCATTTTGTATCGTCCATGGGAACTACTGGTACCATAATGGGGGTTTCGCGTTACTTGAAGGAACAAAATCCCCATGTACGAATTGTTGGCTGCCAGCCTACGGACGGAGCGAGTATCCCCGGTATACGGAAATGGCCTGTGGAATACCTGCCGCAAATTTTTGAGCGGAATCGGGTGGACGATATAGTGGAGGTTTCGGAGGAGGAAGCAATACAGACCACTCGAAAATTAGCTCGCACCGAAGGCCTTTTTGCCGGCATGAGTAGCGGCGGTGCCGCCTGGGCGGCAATAGAAGTGGCCAAACGTATTGATTCTGGCACCCTCGTATTTGTCGTTTGTGACCGTGGGGACCGTTATCTTTCCAGCAATCTCTTCGGTTGAATCGCTTCCTATTCTTCTTACTGTCCTCGTTCGGATTTGATTTTCGCCAAAATTTCAGCACCCCCCTTGGCGAGAATTGATTCCGCCAGAGCGCGACCAGTGTTCCGGGAGGTGTTTGGGTTTATTTCACTCGTCCTTGATTCGGTAATTATTTGCGATCCATCCAGACTGATCACACCCCCTCTTATCAAAATATGATCGCTTTCGAGTGTCGCTAATGCGAAAGCCGGTACGCTACATCCGCCCTGCATAGTGCGTAAAAATTCACGTTCTGCGAGAAGACAAATTTCAGTTTGGGGGTGATTAACCAACTTCTTTATCGTAGCCTTTCGCTGTGCGTCCAACGCTACAGCACATTCTACCGCGATCGTACCTTGACCTACCGCAGGGATGAAGTGGTTTTCCGGGATCCGTTGGCTGATCATGGAGTCGTATTCCATACGATGAACTCCAGCATAAGCCAGTAATAAGGCATCGCATTGACCGTC